>ONTY01000063.1 GCA_900320815.1 uncultured Pseudomonadota bacterium | reverse complement strand
AGGATGTGATTGCCATCGGCAAGTTGTTTGCTACCGGGCGCCTTTGGACGCAGCGCATCGTGGCGCTGGGCGGCCCCGTGGTGAAAAAGCCGCGCCTGCTGCGCACGCGCCTGGGCGCCAACTTGCAGGAACTCACCGCCAAAGAACTGGAGGGCGAAGGCAACCGCACTGTCTCCGGTTCAGTGCTGGGCGGGCGCACCGCCGCTGATGCCTACGGCTTCCTTGGGCGCTATCACGTGCAGGTGAGCTGCCTGAAAGAAGGCACACAGCGCGAGCTGCTCGCCTACATGCGACTGGGTCTGAACAAGCATTCGGTCACGCGCGCCTTCCTGTCCAGCCTGCTGGGGCGGCGCGAAATTGACATGACCACCTCCACGCAGGGCAGCCCGCGTGCGATGGTGCCCATTGGCAACTACGAGGCCGTGATGCCGCTGGACATCCTGCCCACGCAACTGCTGCGTTACCTCATCGTGGGTGACACGGAAATGGCACAGAACCTGGGCTGCCTGGAGCTCGATGAGGAAGACTTGGCGCTGTGCACCTACGTGTGCGCGGGCAAGTACGAATACGGCCCCATCCTGCGCGACAACCTCACCCGCATTGAAAAGGAGGGCTAAGCAATGAGTTTGCTCAACGTGCTAGAGCGCATGGCGCCAGCGTTTGAAAAAGGTGGGCGCTTTGAAAAGTGGCACGCCCTGTTTGAGGCGGTGGACACCTTCCTGTATTCACCACCCAGCGTCACAAAAACCACTGCACACGTGCGCGACAGCCTGGACTTGAAGCGCATGATGATTTTGGTGTGGGCCTGTGCGCTGCCCGTTTTGCTGTTTGGCATGTGGAACGTGGGCTGGCAGGCAAACACCGCATTTGCCGCCAACCCCGAATTGCTGGCGCAGCAGTCGGGCTGGCACCATGCACTCATCAGTATGCTCAGCAGCCACAACCCGAACAGCCTCTGGGACTGCCTGGTGGCCGGCGCCGTTTGGTGTTCGGCGGCACGGGCAAGAACTTTGTCAACCCCGCACTCGCAGGCCGCGCCTTCCTGTTCTTTGCCTACCCGGCCTATATGACGGGCGAGAAAGTGTGGAATGCGGTGGACGGCTTCTCCGGCGCCACGGCGCTCAGCCAAGTAGCCGACGGCGGTATGCAGGCGCTCACCGGTGGCCTTGACTGGAGCCAGGCATTCATCGGCACCATGCCCGGCGCGATAGGCGAGACCAGTGCCTTGATCATCCTGCTGGCCGGCATCGCGCTCATGGTAATGGGCATCGCCTCGTGGCGCATCGTCGCTGGCGTGATGCTGGGCATGGTGGTGTTCAGCACCATGTTCAACGTGATTGGCTCGCAGAGCAACCACATGTTTGCCATGCCGTGGTACTGGCATCTGGTGCTTGGCGGCTTTGCCTTCGGCATGATGTTCATGGCCACCGACCCGGTCTCCGCCGCCATGACGGACACGGGCAAGTGGATGTACGGCGTGCTCATCGGCGTGATGGTGGTGATGGTGCGCGTCATCAACCCCGCCTTCCCCGAAGGGATGATGCTCGCCATCTTGTTTGGCAACCTGATTGCGCCGCTCATCGACTACTTCGTGGTGCGCGCCAACATCAAGCGGAGGGCTGCACGCCATGTCTGAGAGCAACAAAGAATCCTTTTCGCGCACGCTGCTGGTCGCCTTCTGGGTGTGTCTGGCGTGCTCACTCGTCGTTGCGGGCGCGGCGCTGGGCTTGAAGCCTGCGCAACTCGTCAACAGCCAGCTCAACAAGCAGCGCAGCATCCTGAGCATTGCGGCGCTGGCGCCTGAAAACGCCCCCGCTGCCGAGGTGCAGCGCCTGTTTAGCGAGCGCATCCAGGCGCGCATCGTTGATTTGGACGAAGGCCGGTTCAGCGACGCGCAAGACCCCGCCACATATGACAGCGCCAAGGCGCTGCAGGACGACAGCCTCTCGCGTGCCCTCACCGCCGAGGAAGACATTGCCTCCATCCGTCGCCGCGAGCGCTACGCTGTGACCTACGTGGTAGAAGACGGCGGGCAGCTGCAAACCATCGTCCTGCCTGTGCGCGGCTATGGCCTCTGGTCCACGCTCTACGGTTTCATTGCGCTCAAAAGCGACCTCAAAACCGTTGTCGGTCTAGGCTTTTATCAGCAGGCCGAAACAGCCGGTCTGGGCGGCGAAGTGGACAACCCGCTCTGGAAGGCACTGTGGCCAGGCAAGCTGGCGTTCAACGACGCCGGTGCGCCTGACATCCATGTCATCAAGGGCAAAGTAGACGCATCCAACCCCAATGCCGCACACCAGGTCGATGGCTTGGCCGGCGCGACGCTCACCAGCAAGGGCGTGCAGCACCTGCTGGACTTCTGGCTGGGGCAAAACGGCTTTGGCCCATTCCTCAACAACCTGCGCCAGGGTGGCGGCAAAACAGCCGCCACTGCTGTCGTAGCGCAGCCGAGAAAGGAAATTTAAATGGCACAGCCAACCGTCAAACAGGTGCTGCTTGACCCTGTTTTCAAAAATAATCCGATTGCGCTGCAAATCCTGGGCATCTGCTCTGCGCTGGCCGTCACCTCAAACATGAAGACAGCGCTGGTAATGTCCATCGCGCTGACGCTGGTCACAGGCTTTTCAAACCTGTTCATTTCGCTCATTCGCAAGCAAATTCCAGCCTCCATCCGCATGATTGTGCAAATGGTCATCATCGCCTCACTGGTGATTGTGGTGGATCAGATTCTCAAAGCCTACGCCTATGCGCTGTCAAAACAACTTTCGGTGTTTGTCGGTCTGATTATCACGAACTGTATCGTCATGGGGCGCGCCGAAGCCTTTGCCATGCAAAACCCGCCAATGCTTTCATTTTTCGATGGCATCGGCAACGGGCTGGGCTACAGCACCATGCTGATGACGCTGGGCTTTATCCGCGAACTGTTTGGCGCAGGCAAGCTCTTTGGCCTGCCCATCCTCAAGGTCGCCAGCGATGGCGGCTGGTACATCCCCAATGGCCTTTTGCTGCTGCCGCCTTCGGCGTTCTTCCTCATCGGTCTGATTATCTGGTGCCTGCGTACCTGGAAAAAAGACCAGGTTGAAGCGGCTGACTGGAAAATGGCGCCGCAAACCTCGCCACGCGAAGGAGCGTAAACATGGAACATTATCTGAGCCTGTTTTTCCGCGCCGTGTTCATTGAAAACATGGCGCTGGCCTTCTTTTTGGGGATGTGCACATTCATTGCCATCTCCAAAAAGGTGCAAACCGCCATTGGCCTTGGCATTGCTGTGGTGGTGGTGCAAGCCATCACAGTGCCGGCCAACAACCTGCTCTATCGCTACCTGCTCAAAGATGGTGCCCTCGCCTGGGCTGGGCTGCCCGAGGTGGATTTGAGCTTCCTCGGACTGCTGTCGTATATCGGCGTGATTGCCGCCATCGTGCAGATTCTGGAAATGCTGCTGGATAAATACGTACCCAGCCTCTACAACGCGCTGGGCGTGTTCCTGCCGCTCATTACCGTGAACTGCGCCATCATGGGTGGCTCGCTGTTCATGGTGGAGCGCGACTACAACTTCCCGGAAAGCGTGGTGTATGGCGTCGGCTCCGGCCTGTCGTGGGCGCTGGCCATCATGGCGCTGGCCGCCATCCGTGAAAAACTCAAATACAGCGACGTGCCCGCCGGCCTGCGCGGACTGGGCATCACATTTATCACCATCGGTCTGATGGCGTTGGGCTTCATGTCATTTTCAGGAGTGCAGCTATGAGCGGGCAATTTGGACAAATCCTGCTGAGCGTGGGCATGTTCACCGCCATCGTTTTGGCGCTGGTGCTCATCATCTTGTTCGCACGCTCCAAGCTGGTTTCCAGCGGCGCCGTGAATATCAAGATTAACGGCGAACGCACCATCTCCACCCCCGCCGGCGGCAAACTGCTGCAAACGCTGGCGGCGCAAAACATCTTCCTTTCTTCGGCGTGCGGCGGCGGCGGCACCTGCGCGCAGTGCAAGTGCATCGTCAAATCTGGCGGCGGCGAAATGCTGCCCACGGAGGAACCCCATTTCACGCGCCGCCAGGCGGCGGAAGGCTGGCGCCTGTCGTGCCAGACTGCCGTGAAGCAGGACATGGAAATCCAGGTGCCGGAAGAAGTGTTTGGCGTCAAGAAGTGGGAATGCACCGTCGTCTCCAACCCCAACGTCGCCACCTTCATCAAGGAGCTCACGCTCAAACTGCCCGAAGGCGAAAACGTCGACTTCCGTGCCGGCGGCTATGTGCAGCTTGAATGCCCGCCGCACACCGTCGCCTACAAGGATTTTGATATTCCCGAAGAATATCGCGGCGACTGGGACAAATACGACCTCTGGCGCTACGTCTCCAAGGTGGATGAAACGACCATCCGCGCCTATTCAATGGCGAACTACCCGGAAGAAAAGGGTCTGGTCAAATTCAATATCCGTGTCGCCTCGCCCCCCGGCAATGCACCCGATGCGCCTCCCGGCAAAATGTCCTCGTGGGTATTCAGCTTGAAGCCCGGCGACAAAGTCACGGTCTACGGGCCGTTCGGCGAGTTTTTCGCCAAGGACACCGACGCCGAAATGGTCTTCATCGGTGGCGGCGCGGGCATGGCGCCCATGCGCTCGCACATCTTTGACCAACTCAAGCGCATTCACAGCAAGCGCAAAATCTCGTTCTGGTATGGCGCGCGTTCGCTGCGCGAAGCGTTCTACGTGGACGAGTTCAACAAGCTGGCCGAAGAAAACCCCAACTTCACCTGGCACCTGGCGCTCTCCGAGCCGCTGCCCGAAGACAACTGGACCGGCCCCACGGGCTTCATCCACAACGTGCTCTACGAAAACTACATGAAGATGCACCCCGCGCCCGAAGACTGCGAGTTCTACATGTGCGGGCCACCCGTGATGAACGCCGCCGTCATCAAGATGCTGCTTGACCTTGGGGTTGAGCGCGAGAACATCTTCCTGGACGACTTCGGCGGCTGACGCCATGCCTGCTCGCCGCACCATCGCCGCCGCCGCGCTTGCCGCAGCGGCGGTTTTTCTTTTTCTGTGGTTGCGCCCTGCCGCGCCGCCACCGCTGCTGCGCCTCACCGGCCCCACGATGGGCAGCACCTACACCATCAGCTACCACGGCGCAGGCGCGCCCGCCGCCGCGCAGATGCAGGGTGAAGTGCAGGCCATCCTGGGCGAGGTGGACGCCGCCGTCTCCACCTGGCGCAGCGACAGCGCCCTTGCGCGCTTCAACGCCGCCTCCGCTGACCCTGCCGGCATGTGCATGGACATGCCACGCGCCGCCCTTGACCTAGCGCAGCATGCCCTGCTGCTTTGGCACGAGAGCGGCGGCGCGTTTGACGCCACCCTGCTGCCCGCGCTGCAGGCTTGGGGCTTTACACACAGCAACGCGCCCGCCCTGCCCTCCCCTGCGCCAGACGCCGCGCAGCTTGCCAGCCTGCGCCAGCGCACCGGCATGGCGCACCTGCGCGTGCAGGGGCAGCAGCTGTGCAAAAGCGCGCCCATCCATGTGGAGTTCAACGCCATCGCCGCCGGCTACGCCATCGACCGCATCGCCGCGCGCTTTGCGCAGCTTGGCGTGATGAACCACCTGATTGAAGTCACGGGCGAAATCCGTGGCAGCGGCACGCGGCCTGGCGGTGCCCCTTGGCGCGTGGGCATCGAGGCGCCGCTGGACGGCGCGCGGCAGGCGCAGCGCATCGTGCCCCTTAGCGGCATGGCGCTGTCCACCTCCGGCAGCTACCGCAACTGGCGCGAGGTGGACGGCCAGCGCCGTGGCCACATCCTGGACGCACGCACCCTCACCCCCGTGCAGCACCGCCTTGCCTCCGTCACTGTGGCCGCGCCGCTCGCCATGCACGCCGACGGCCTCTCCACCCTGCTCATGGCGCTGGGCGAAGAAAAGGGCTACACCTACGCTGCCGAAAGGGGCATTGCCGCCCTGTTCGTCATCCCCGCCGCCAAGGGTGACAATGGCGACAACAGTGGGGACGGCGCCTTCACCATCCGCGCCACCCCCGCCTTTGAAAAAACCTTCCCACCCCAGCCCCAAAAAGGAGAAACAACACCATGACCTGGCTGCTCGTTTTCATCGTCATGCTCATCGCCTTCGCCGGCATGGCCGTCGGCGTGATGGCCGGGCGCAAACCCATCGCCGGCTCCTGCGGCGGCATCTCGGCAAAACTCGGCATTGACCACGCCTGCACCTGCGGGCGCGAAGGCGGCTGCTGCAGCGCCGAACTCCCCCCGCTCAAAGAGCCGCCCGCACCCGAAGGCGCATAAGAGCTCTGCACAACCAAAAAAGCCTGCCGCTTAGCAGGCTTTTTTTATCGTCAATTGCTTGGGTATACATATTTTTGCCCGCAATTTTTGCCGGCAACGTTATCCAATATATTGGAGTATATAAAACAGCAAAAAATACTCCAACACATTATTCCTCATTACCGGCACAAGATGCCGGCAGACAAGCTATACCCTAGTGAAATGTCAACTTCCACCGCCAGACTGGAACACCTGACCTCTCCCATCCCCTTGCTGACAAAACCACGCCATGAAAGCACCCGCCAAAGCACACATCCCACCGCCTGCCCCGGCTCCCCTGCCGCTGGAACGCTGCCTCGCCAAGTCACGCGAATGGCATGGCAGCGCCGCCGCTGGCCGCAGCGTGGAGGAGCACTGCCGCATCGCCGGCGCCGTAGCCGCTGAACTGGCCAGGCGATTTGAAGAAGCCTGCCCCGGCCTGCTGCCCACAGGCAGCGAACTGCCCGCGCTCGTGCACGACGTGGGCAAGGTCTGCCCTACCTTTCAGGCCAAGATTCACAAAGCCGCACAAAAAACGCTCCCGCCTACATTGGCAAACGCCAAGCCGGAATTGGAAAAGCAATGGGGCGGGCACGCGCAAGTCAGTTGCTCGACGCTGCGCGCCTTTGGCGCCCCCGAAGCTGTGGCACGCATTGCCGGCGGGCACCACGGCAGGCCATGCGAAAAGCCGGGGGTGTATGACGCCCGCCGCCCATCCTTTGGTGGCACCCAATGGCAAGACAGGCGCAAAGAACTGCTGAATCGCCTACTGCCGGAAAACCCACCTTGGCCGCAACTGGACGATGAAGCACGCGAGCGCATGCTCTGCGGCCTGACCATCACGGCAGACTGGATTGCCTCCGGCGCCATGTTCGACAACCCGCACGAGGACTGGCCGCCACTCATCAGCCAAGCCGTTGATGAAGCGGGCTTTTGCTGGCCGCAGGTGCTGCCGGACTTGAGCTTTCAAGACATCTTCGGCTTCGCGCCACGCCCGGCACAAAGCGCGCTGATTGACGCCATCCAAGACCCCGGCGTCTACGTGCTGGAAGCACCGATGGGTCTGGGCAAAACGGAAGCCGCCCTCTACGCCGCCTACCGCAGGCTGGAGCAGCGCAAAAGCAGCGGCATCTATTTCGCCCTGCCCACGCGCCTGACCTCGGGTCGCATCCACACTCGTGTCAACCAGTTCCTTGCGCGCATCTTCGCGGCCAGCCCACAGGCGCTGCTGCTGCACGGGCAAGCATGGCTGGAGCGCTTTGCACACCAGCAGCTTGGCAAACACGGTGCCCCCAACAAAAGCTGGTTTTCCCAAGGCAAACGCGGCATCCTTGCGCCCTTTGCCGTCGGCACTGTGGACCAGGCGCTGCTCTCGCCCATGCACGTGCGCCACGGCGCACTGCGCACCTTTGGGTTGGCGGGCAAAACCGTCATCCTTGACGAAGTGCATAGCTACGACGCCTACACCGGCTCCATCCTTGATGCGCTCGTGGCGCAACTGCGCAGCCTCGGCTGCACCGTCATCATCCTCAGCGCCACCATCACTGCCGCGCGCCGCGCCGCCCTCCTTCAGCAAGCTGCCAGCATCATCGCTGATTACCCCCTCATCAGCGCCGCGCCGCTGACCGGCAGCCCTGCCGCCATCCCCTGCCAAGCACCCGCCGAAAGCCAAACGCTCCTCGGCCACCCCGCCGGCGACGACGAAGCGATGGAAGAAGCCCTACTGCGCGCCGAGGGTGGCCAGCG
>ONTY01000230.1 GCA_900320815.1 uncultured Pseudomonadota bacterium | reverse complement strand
AGAAACTCATAGACGCCGAAAAGCGTAGCCCGCTCGAACTCCAGGTTGCCAAGCGACCCGTGCGCCACGATGCCGGGCAGATCTGCGCGCGGGTCGTCACGGCCGACGACGTGAAGCCGCGTCCCGACGGCGCGGATGACGAAGGCGTCGCGCTTGAGCACCTGCACGTCGATGCCAGCGGCCATGCTCCATTCGTTGTCGCCGAGCACGAGCGACGAATAGCCCGCGCGCGGGGTGCGCGGCGATTTCGCGCTGCAGGTGCAGGAGGGCGGCGGTTTGCTGTTCCTTGGGTGGTTTGGTGGTCATGTTGGTCTCCTTCACCAGGCGGCGCGCTCTTGACGGGGGTTGTCGTCGTCACCATCGCGGCGCACATCGTCGAAGGCGCGGCGTGGCACGGGGATGTAGTCGATGGGCGCGGTCTCCTTGGCCGCTGACAGGGCGAGGAACAGCGCCCAGGCGCGGTCAGCGTGGCCGCTGGCGTCGCTGGCGGCCACAAAGCGCGGCGTGCCTGTTGGCCCCGTCACTTTCTGCAGCTTGTGCAGGTCGGCGCGCAGGTCGGCGTTGCCGTCCGGGATGCGCACGCGCTTATCTTCAAACGCCGCGCGCCCGATGGTGGCCAGCTGCAACTTGTTGGCGGCGGTGAAAAGCACGCCCTCCACGCGGCTGCTGCCGTGTTTGCGTTTGGCGTCCTCCACGGGTTTTTCGCCCATCCCGGTCTGGTCAATGCAGCAGCGCAGCACACGGTAGCGCCGGAACACCTGCTCCAGCAGCGCATCCTGCTCGGCGAAGCTGGCGCGGCGGCGCTCAATCAGCTCGCGCGCCCAGAGCACATCGCCCACCTGCTCCAGCACCCATATCACAAACAAGTCGCGCCGCGCAGCGATGTCCACACCCACGTAGATAGGGCCGCCCTGGTAGTGCTCTGGGTGGCCGGCGCTGTCGTGCTCGCAGCCGGCGATGAGTTCGTAGCTCAGCCAGGCGGAGGCTTCATCCAGCCACTTCAACTCAAACTCTTGCGCCCACAGGTCAGGGTCGCCCGCGCCGCGCCGCAACTCTTCAATATCGCGCGGCAGGCCGTCTTTCACCGCCTGATAGATGTCCACGACGTGGCGGCTCCAGCCGTCGTCCTTACCCGTCATCAGCTCATAGAACTTGTTGCCCTTGCCATTGGGCGTGGATATGACGCGCAGCTTCAGCCCAGGCTTGCTGATGACGGGGAACAGAGCCCGCCAGATGGCGCGGCTGTCCTGATGGAAGGCGAACTCGTCCAGCAGCACGTTGGCGCTAAAACCGCGCGCGGTATCAGGGTTCGCCGGCAGCGCCGTGATGCGGCTGCCGCCCGGCAACTCCACCTCCAGCGCCTTAATGCTGGCATCAAAGGGCTGCTCATACTCCTTGAAGCCCGCCTGCATCGCGCGCAGGTGCAGCTTCACACCCTCGTTCATGGCCTCGCGCGCCTGCCGCTCGCCGCGCGAGAGGATGACCCAGCGCCGCCGCTGCCCCTGGCTCTCGGCGCGCAGGCAGTCCAGCACAAGCTCCAGCGTGCTGGTGAAGGTCTTGCCGCACTGACGGGCAAACATGGCGATTTTGAAGCGCGCGTCGTCCTGTATCCAGCGCTTCTGGTAGGGATACAAGGTCAACGCAGACCCCGTAGGGGCAACCCCCTGTGGTTGCCCTTGCGGGCAGGCACGGGGGCCTGCCCCTACACGGCGGGGACGAGGGGATGTTTTCTTGTCAGAGGTCATACGCCGCCCTGATGACTTTCTGCAGCACATCGGCGGGCACATCGCCCGCGCGTCCAAGGGCGTCCAGCTTCTCGCGCTGCTCGGCGAGCAGCTTTTGGCGTGCGGCTTCCCCGGCTTTGGCCTGGAACTCCTTCAAATTGATGCTGCTGCGCGTGAGCGTGGCAATGTGGCGTGCGGCGGCGGCCAGGCGCTGCACGCGCTCGTCGGGGTCGGCATCGTCGGCTTCTTTCAGGGCGAGGATGGCGTCGAACAATTCTGTCTGCACCAGCGCCGTCAGTGCCTCGCTGCGCGCGTCCTTGTCATCGCCGGTGCTCTCGGCGATGAGCTTGGCGGCTTCGGTGCTGGCGCGAATCGCCGCCAGCCGCCGCTCCAGCTTTTGCCCATAGCGGTGTACGGCGCTGCGGCTGGGCAGGGTTTTAGAGGCCGCTTCAAGGGGGAAACGCTGCTGCAGCTCGCTGATGAGTTCATCCAGCGTCAGGCGGCCAGCGGCAAGCTGCTGCTCGATGAAGGCGCGCACCGGCGGCGGCAGGCGCTGGACGGTGCTTTTACGTGCCATCGCCGCCCCTCACCAGTACTTGGCCGGGCGTGCGATGCCCGGCTCGCAGTCCACGGTGTACTCCGCCACATCCACGCCGCTGCGCGTGAGCTTGGCGCTCCAGCGCCCGTCGGGGGTTTTGGTGATGTCCACCAGCTCGCGCTCATCAAGGTAGTCAAGCTCTCGGCGCAACTCCTGCGGCGTCGCGTCCGGGTAGATGGCTTGCGCCACGGTGAGGATGACGCTCTCCGCCGCCCCGATGGGGCGCGCGTTGTTGAGCGTGAGGATGATGAGCCAGCGCATGTGCTCGCGCCGCACGCGCTCCATGTCTGGCATCTGGGGTATATCTTTCATCGCAGGGGCCTCCTTGAGTGTTTAGAAAGGCGGCGGTGCCCCATTTGCACCGTCTCCAGCTTGCTGGCGAGGGCGTCCAGCTTGGCTTCAATAACGCTCTGCCCGCGCATGTAATCCTCGCGCCGCACGTAGTGCAGCGGCATGTCTGCCTTCATCTGCAGCAGCTCGCGCTCGAGCTTGTGGCGGTGCTCGGCGTCGTTGGCGCGGCTGGCATCCAGCGATGCAAAGCGCGTGTCGATGAGGCGCTCCAGCGCCGCAAAGCGCCCGTCCAGCGCCTTGGCTTCCCGGTCGCGCCCCCAGCGGCTGCTTGCCGCCACCAGGCCTATGACGGTGAGCACCATACTGATGATGTGCCAGGCTTGCAGGTGGATGTTCATCGCGCGCCTTCCACTGCCTGCACCAGGGCGGCGTGTAGCAGCGCGCACTCGCCCCAGGCGTCGAGCGTGCCCTTGTATGCGATGGCGAGGGCGTCCATGCCGTCATCATTCAGCGCGGGCGGCAGCGGGCACGCTGCCAGCAGCGCCGCTGGCACGAGGCACGGCAGGCACGGCGGCGATGGCGCGATCTCGCGCGGCGTCGAGCAACCGGCGGCTTGCAGCATCAAGGCGGCAAGCGGCGCGAAGATGAGCAGTCTCTTGCAGTGCACGGTGCAGTTCCTTGCTTGTCCTTTCGTCAGCGGCGGCGCGCTGGGCAGCGGCGGCGCGCAGCTTTTGGCTGGCAGCCTGCGCGCTGGCCAGCAGCGCAGCGTGCTCTTTGAGCGCCGCGCGCACCTCGCGCACAGCCTC
>ONTY01000055.1 GCA_900320815.1 uncultured Pseudomonadota bacterium | reverse complement strand
TCTGTGGTATCCGGCATAGCGGAACGTTTCCGTAACACTGTCCAGCAGTACGCCGTCATCCGGCAGCGCGGCGTCCTCCTGACCGCGATCGTAGACATTCAAATAGGCCATGATCCGGATCGCAGCGTTTTCCATCACGGATGCCTCAAACAGCTCATAGTTTGCACAGCCCGCCGTCCCCGCGTCAACAACGGTAGTCGTGCCCTGCGCAAGCAGCGCATCTGCCAGCGCGGCGTCGCTGACTGCGATGTGCTGCTTATAGGCGGCGGTGGCGAGCACGCGCTCGCGCACCAGAGCTTCCAGCGTGGCGTAGCGCATGGCGGGGGTATCTAACAGGGCAAGGTTGATGCCGGGGACGCCTTGGCGCATTTGTTCGGACTGGATGCGGTGCGCCTGCTCCCATTCAGCTTGCGTGATGGGCTGACCGTCAACCACGGCGGCCTTGGCGCTGGAGCCCATGCGCGAGTAGCTGCCAATGCCCCAGAGCGCAAAGGCAGGGAAGACCAGCACAAACAGCACCACCATGAACAGCTTGGTGTGCCGGCGAACGAAATCAAACATGGCGCAACGTGCCTTTCTGCAATGGAAAAAAGGGGGGGAGAGCGCATTCCGCATCACGCGCGTGCGGCATAAAAAAAGCGGGCCAGCAGCCCGCCCCTTTTGACAGCGTGCGCGCCACGGAAAAGCGCAAAAGGTGTGGATTTTAGCGAAGGGGAGAAAGTGAGAATTGCTGCGGTGCAGTGTAAAAATGGGTAGCTATGTCGCAACTCAATGAAATCAAACACCAGATTGGCAGCGTGGGCAAGACGCGCGCCATCACCGAAGCCATGCAGCGCATCGCCTCGGTGAAAGTGGGCTATGCGCGCCGCCGCGCCGAGGCGGTGCGCCCGTATACGGGCGCGCTGCTGGGCATTTTGCGGCGCCTGGTGGCGGTGCGCCCGGACTATGCCCCCGCGCTCATGCGCAACAAAAAAGGCGGCGGCGTGGGGCTGTTCGTCGTGACCACAGACAAAGGGCTGTGCGGCGCGCTGAATGTGCGGCTGCTGCAGGTGTGCGTGCGCCAGCTGCAGTCTTGGCAGCAGGCGCAGCGGCCAGTGTTCGTGACCGCCGTGGGCAGCCGGGGGCTTGGCGTGCTGCGCAGCGCGGGCGCGGAAATCGTGGCGGAAGCTGCGGGCGTCACGGGCGATGTGCTCGAGTCCGAAGAGTTGCTTGGCGCCGTTGCCGTGGCGCTGCAGCAATTCATCGATGGCGAAATTGACCAGCTGTATGTGGCAACAAACCGCTTTATCAATGCGCTGGCCTACGAACCTGTCATCGAACGCCTGCTGCCCGTGGAAGCCGGCCTGCTGGAGCAAATCGCGCAAGACACCGATGGCCAGGCGGCAGCTTCCGCCCCCGGCAGCGCGCCCGCCGACCACGTGGACTACCTCTACGAGCCTGACCCAGAGCACAGCATCAACCTGCTGCTCATGCGCTACGTGGAATCCATGATGTACAGCGCCGTGGCCAACAACGTCGCCTGCGAGCACAGCGCGCGCATGATGGCGATGAAAGCGGCCTCAGACAACGCCACACGCCTCATCGATGACCTCACCCACACCTACCACAAGACGCGCCAGGAAGCCATCACGCGCGAGCTCATCGAGCTGACCGCCGGCGCCGACGCGCTCAAAGAAAGGTAAACACTGCCATGAGCGAAACGCTTGAAACCGCCGCCGAGACGCTGCGCCTTGAAGTGCTCACCCTGGGGCAAGTCGTCTACGCCGGCCCGGTGGCGCACGTGGAAATTCCGGGCCAAGCCGGCCACCTTGGCGTGCTGCGCGGCCACACCCCCATGCTCGTGCAGCTTGCCCCAGGTGCGCTGCACTACCGCCTGACAGACGGCAGCCAGCACAGCGTGCGGCTGCATGGCGGCTTTGCCGAAATTGGTCCGGCACTCGTGCGCGTTCTCGCCGACCGCATCAGCCGCGAAGAAGATGAAGAGCAAGAGCGCATGGCGCGCGCACGTGAGCGCGCCGAAGCCAGCATGCAAGCGGTTGAAAACATGCCCACCGACCCCGAAGCCGTCAAAGCACGGCTGGACGCTGAGTTGCTGCGCTTTTTCATCGCTGCCAAAGACCTGCTGCCCCCCGGGCACTAGCCGCCATCACAAACGCCCAGAGCACTATATACCCTGCCTTTTATCAATCCATCGCCCGCAAACAATGCGGGCGATGTTGTTTATACCCTTTCATTACTGTTGGCTTTGTTCGGGCGCAAGAGCCACCTCTGCCGCCTCTATATACCCAGCATATTTGTACATTGCTGCCGGCAACTTATGCTGGAAGGCGTAACTATACCAAGGCACAGCCTCGTGTTTACGCCATCGGTGGGTGGACAGCGCCGCACTCTTGTTCAACAAAGCGGCGCAAGTGCCCCGCCACTTCCTCTGGATGCGTCAGCGACCACACATGCCCGCGCCACGGCGCCGTCACAACACGCCCGTGCGGCGCCGCCGCCGCAAAGCGCGCCGCCTGCAGGTGCAGCACATCCAGCCGCCCACCCAGCACCAGCGTGGGGCAGGGCACACGCCGCAGCTGCCAGGAGCCGCTGTGCGCCATCACCGCCCACCACGCCGCGCGCACCGCGCCAAAGCTCTCGCCACGCGCGCTGATGGCGCGCCACACGCGTGCATCGGCGCGCCGCCCCACCGTCAGCTCGTGCATTTGGCGCACGCGCTCTGCGCCCATCGCCTCCCACAGCCGCGCCACCATGCGGAAAGAAGCTGCTGCGCGGCAGCGCGGCTCCGTCGCACTGCCCATCAGCACCAGCCCCGCCAGCCGCCGCCCATGCACCGCCGCATAGCTCATCGCCACAAAGCCGCCCAGCGAATGCCCACCAAGGATGACGGGACGCGCTCCCGCCGTCTGCACCGCCTCGTGCACCACACGGCGCGCCGCCGCCATGCTGAACGGCTGCGCAGCCCGCGCACCGTGCCCCGGCAAATCCGGCGCGCACACCTCGGCCACATCCGCCAGCAGCTGCTCATACACGCGCCACTGCGCGCCGTTAAAGCATGTGCCATGCAGCAAGATGAACAAAGGCAGGGCAGGGTGGGTGGCAGACATGGCACAGCATCAAGGAAAAACACGCAACGCGCGCAACAGTATGGCGTAGCACTCGCCTCCATTCAGCGGCTGCGCTGGCGCCGCGCCTCAAACAGGCACACGCCGCACGCCACCGATACGTTCAGGCTCTGGACGGCGCCGCACATCGGGATGCGCGCCAGCGCGTCGCACGTCTCGCGCGTGAGTCGCCGCAGTCCCGCGCCCTCGGCGCCAAGGGCAATCGCCGTGGGGGGGCAGAAATCAGCCTCATAAATTGTGCCCTCGGCGGCGTCAGCGGCGCCGGTAATCCAGATGCCTCGCTCTTTGAGCGCGCGCATGGTGCGCGCCAAGTTCGTGACCATGAAGTACGGCACCGTGTCGGCGGCGCCGCTGGCCGCGCGTGCGGCTGTGGCGTTGATGCTGGCGGCGCGGTCACGCGGGGCGATGACGGCGTGCGCGCCGGCGCCGTCCGCTGCGCGCAGGCACGCGCCCAGGTTGTGCGGATCGGTGACGCCGTCCAGCAGCAGCAACAGCGGCGGCTCGCCGTGCTGCGCCTCCAGGGCGTCGAGCAGCGCATCGAGTGAGCGCGGCTGCGCCAGCGGCTGCACGCGCGCCACAACGCCCTGATGGCGCACGCCACCGGCCAGCCCGGCGAGCCGCGCCGCATCGGCAGCGATGGGGTGCACGCCGGCTTGGGCGGCACGCGCCAGCAGCTGCTGCATGCGCGCGTCGCGGCGCGTGGCATCGACGTAAAGCTGGACGATGGAAGCGGGGGCAGTTTTCAGCCGCGCATTGACGGCGTGAAAGCCGCACAGCAGTTGTAGGGGAGCAGTCATGGCAAAAGGAATATCTATAAGGGTATACAGTGATTACCGGTATAAATCGCCGGCGATCTGTTTGCATCTATGTGAGTATTTATATACTCATCACAGAGATTAATGGATGCCGGCATGTTCTGCCGGCTACGCCAATATACCCTTGTCTATCTTTTCATAGCGCACCAGGTGATAGCGCAGTCCGTTGGCAGCGGTGTGCGTGCTGCGCTGCGTTTCGCGCCAGTCGGCGCCGAGGGTGGGAGCGAAGGCGTCAGCGTCCGGCACGTCAAGTTCAATTTCAGTGGCGTGGATTTCGTCAGCCAGCGGCAGCGCCTGCGCGTATGTTTGCGCGCCGCCGATGCACCAGGCCAGTGCAGCACCAGCCGCCAGCCGCAGCGCGTCGTGCAGGCTGGCGGCGCACTCGGCGCCGTCTGCAGCCCAGTGGCTGCTGCGCGTGAGCACGATGTTGCGCCGCCCGGGCAAGGGGCGAAAGCGCGCGGGCAGCCCCGCCCAGGTGCGGCGCCCCATGATGACGGGGCAGCCAAGGGTCAGGCGCCGGAAATGCGCCAGGTCCTCAGGCAGCTGCCAGGGCAGCGTGCCCGCGCGCCCGATGGCGCCGCCGCGCGCCGCCGCCCAAATGAGGGCAAGGCGGGGCACAGCGCAGGCGGTTTTTTCAGTATTTTCAGTATCCATGATGGAATAAAAATGCGTTGCCGCCAGAGTATAAAATAGTGTGCGGCGGCGGCACGCGGTATGCGGGGCGCCGCGTTTTTTTTATGTTTTTTGTGCGCAGCAGGAGCGGGCAGCAATGGAAGAATTGAAAGAATGGTTTTTGCAGTATTTCCAGGTATCGAGCGATGCCCATATCTGGGGGGTGCAGCTGGCGGTGCTGGTGCTGCTGACGCTGGGCAGTAATGTGGTGTTATTGCGCCTGCTGGATTTTCTGGCGCACTGGGCGGATAAAACGCCAACGCGATGGGACGACGTGCTGCTGCGCGCGTTGCGTGTGCCGCTGCGGCTGGCGGTGTGGCTGACGGCGCTGTCGGTGGCGGCGCGGGTGCTCGAGCCGCTGGAGACAAATTGGGCGCTGGTGGCGTTTAATAATGCCCGCATTTTGGCGCCGGTGCTTTTGTCGGCGCTGTTTATCACGCGCTTTGTCTATGAAGTGGAAATGATGCTGGTGGCACCGCTGCCGGAGGGCACAAAGCGGCAGCGCGGCGCGGTGCAGCTGGACAAAGGTACGGCGCACGCCGCAGGCAAGGCGCTGCGGCTGCTGGTGTGGGCGGTGGCGACGCTGATGGTGATGCAGACGCTGGGGCTGTCGGTGTCCGGTGTGCTGGCCTTTGGCGGGCTGGGCGGTATTGCGGTGGGTTTTGCCGCCAAGGATTTGCTGGCAAACTTTTTGGGCGGGCTGACGGTATATATGGACAAGCCCTTCAAAGTGGGCGAATGGGTGCGGCTGCCGGAGAAAAATATGGAGGGCACGGTGGAATATATTGGCTGGCGCAGCACGCGCATCCGCACCTTTGACAAACGCCCGCTGTATGTGCCCAATGCGCTGTTTACTTCGGCGGTGGTGGAAACGCCCACGCGCATGACGCACCGCAGGATTTTGGAGACGCTGCGCCTGCGCTATGAGGACGCTGACAAAATCGAGGCGATTTGCGCCGATGTGCGCCAGATGCTGCACCAGAGCAAGGATATTGTGAAGGGGCAGACGCTGATGGTGAACTTGACTGCGTGTGCGCCAGAAGGGCTGGATGTGTTGCTGTGGTGCTATACAAAAACGAAAGCGCTGGTGGAATATCACGCCGTCAAACAGCGCGTGCTGCTGGATATTATGAAAATCGTCCAGCAGCACGGCGCGCAGTTTGCTTTTCCCACGCGCACGGTGCTGCTGGCCGATGGTGTGCAGCAACTCTCCTTTACCGCGCCGCAGGGTGAAAAACTGACAGCAAAGGCGCCGCAACCAGGGCTTTAGTCTCTGCCTGCGCTGCGCCTTTACTCTCATCTTGCAAGCGGCGCGCCTTTGCCAAGTTCACAGCGGGATAGCTGCCAAGGGCAATGCGCGTCTCCTTGCCCTCTTGTAGAGTTTCTGAAACCACCGCTTGCTGCCCGCTGGCGACACTTCAAGGTAAAGCCCCGTGGGCGTCAGTTTTGGCGCTTTATGTCAATGGACTGCATTTGCCCGCGTTAGACGCCAACCTCCTGATTCGCCCATGAAAAAAGCCGTCCAGCTTGAGCTTGCTGGACGGCTTTGTATATGTCAGTGGTGGGTCGTGCAGGACTCGAACCTGCGACCAACGGATTAAAAGTCCGCTGCTCTACCACCTGAGCTAACGACCCTGTGTGCCGGAAAGCCGCGCATTCTAGCACGCTGCCGCGCAGCGCGCGCCCCCTTTCCCCACACCACTAAGATAGCCGCCAGCGCAGCAGGGGGAAAAATCTATATACTCCATATTATGAATCTGCAATGCTGGCTTATATAGCCGGTATCCACGCAATACTCTGTTAAAACTCACCATGCCTACACTCAACTGGATTGGCAAAGCCGCCGTGCAACAACACCACAGCCGCGTGCCCGTGCGCCTGCTAGAGCCGGTGCCGCAGCTTTCTTGCGGCGAGGCGGCTGGCACTGACCCCGGCAACCTCATCGTGCAGGGCGACAACCTGCACGCCTTGAAAGCCTTGCTGCCGCGCTACGCCGGCCAGGTCAAGTGCATCTACATTGACCCGCCCTACAACACCGGCAACGAGGGCTGGGTCTACAACGACAACGTCAACAGCCCCGAAATCCGCCGCTGGCTGGGCGAAGTCGTCGGCAGGGAGGGCGAAACCCTTGACCGCCACGACCGCTGGCTGTGCATGATGTATCCGCGCCTTGTGCTGCTGCGGCAGTTTTTGCGTGATGATGGTGTGATATTTATTTCCATTGATGATAATGAAGTGGCGCGCCTGCGGCTCATGTGTGACGAGATTTTTGAAGCACGCAACTTTGTTGCCGATATGTCATGGCGAAAAAGAACAGCAAAATCAGATGTTCCTTTTGGCGTATCGCAAGATTGCGAGCATATTTTGTGCTACGCACGCTCTGCACAATTCAAGGCTGGCGTAAGGGGAAAAGAGCGAAAATATCACGAGACCCCGGATTTTCCGGGTAGACCGTGGCGTTTCCATGATTTGACAACCCAGAGAACCATCCAGGAACGCCCCAACAGCGATTATACTATTATTGACCCTCGCACCGGAAATAAATATCCAGTCAACCCGCTAAGATGCTGGGCTATAACCAAAGACACGTTTCAGAGATATTATGATGAAGGGCGTGTGATATTTCCCGGTGATTATGATTTTTTAAGAATCACCAAGCCAGTTTTACGCTATTGGAAAGAAGACGATGTCAAAAAAGGTGGCGCAGAGTACGGCATCGTCGCTGCAAGCACTGTTCTTCCTTCCGATATTGTCGGCATGACGCAAAGTGGCACCAAAGAAATCACTGATATTTTTGGCGACAAACGCTTCAATTTTCCCCAACCAAGCACACTGATTCAGTACTTGGTCGGTATGGCAACCATTACCAC
>ONTY01000006.1 GCA_900320815.1 uncultured Pseudomonadota bacterium | reverse complement strand
TGGCAAAGGGCGGCCTCAGCGCGGTCCAGCAGGCCGGCTTTCAGAAAGTCTTGCGCGAGTTCAAAGCGGGCACGCTCCTGGTCGCCGCGCGCCAGATCGCCGCGCGCAAGCAGGTGCTCGTGCACGCGCACAGCGCGTTCGTATTCGCCGCGCCGCCGCAGCAGAGCACCAAGGGCAAAGTGCAAGTCGCTGGTGTCGGGGTCGCGCTGCACGGCTTCAATGAAGGCGTCGATGGCCTGGTCGGTCTGCTCGCCGAGCAGGTAGTTCAGTCCTTTGTAGTACGCCCGGGAGGTGTGGCGTTCTTCCAGACGCCATTGGCGCAGGTCCAGGCGCGAGGCCAGCCAGCCGAGTGCAAAGATGATGGGCACGGCCAGCAGCATGAGGGCGAGTTCGGTTTCCATGCGTCGGCTTCCCTTGTCAGAGTTGATGGGGAGGAGGGTGATTTTTTTGCAATGGGATGGGGATGGGCGGCGTTTTGCTGACGCCCTTGTGGTGCGCACGCGCTGGGCGCTTTTTATTGTTCTGGATGCTCTGGCGCGCTGGCGGCGATGGCTTCGCGCAGTGCCTTGCCAGCACGAAAGTGCGCGACGCGACGCCCCGGAATGGCAACGCGCTCACCGGTGCGCGGGTTGCGCGCGGTGCGCGGCAGACGCTGGCCAGCGTGGAAGCTGCCAAAGCCGCGGATTTCCACACGCCGCCCGCGCGCCAGCGCATCGCCCAAGGCGCCAAGGATGGCCTTGACGGCGGCATCGCTGTCTGGCGGAGCAAGCTGGGGAAAACGCAAGGCCAGCAGGCGCACCAGATCAGAGCGGGTAATGGTGGGCATGGCGGCAGATTGGTCAGGGAGAGGCATAAAAAAGGCGGCGCCTGCGCACCGCCTGTGGCAGGGCGTAATTTAGCCCTTGTCTTCTTCGTCAGTGCCGCTGTTGCCCCCCATTGCCCCGCGCAACAGGGCGCCGAGGTTGGTGGTGCCAGCGTGGGCGGCGTCCTGGCTCTTCATGGAGTCCAGCGCCGCTTGCTGGTCGGCGGCGTCTTGCGCGCGCACCGACAGGCGGATGCTGCGCGCCTTGCGGTCGATGTTGATGATGACGGCGGTGACTTCGTCGCCAACGTTGAGTTCGCGGGTGGCGTCTTCCACGCGTTCGCGACGGATTTCGCTGGCGGGCAGCCAGCCAGTGACTTCGTTGCCAAGGTCAATTTCAGCGCCCTGCGGTTGCACGGCTTTGACGTGACCGGTGACACTCTGGCCACGGTCGTTGACGCTGACGTAGGTGGTAAAGGCATCCTGGTCAAGCTGTTTGATGCCCAGGCTGATGCGTTCGCGCTCCACGTCCACGGCAAGTACCACGGCTTCCACTTCCTGCCCTTTCTTGTAGGCGCGCACGGCGGTCTCGCCCGGCTCGTTCCACGAGAGGTCGGACATGTGCACAAGGCCGTCAATGCCAGACGAGAGGCCAACGAAGATGCCAAAGTCGGTGATGGATTTGATGGGGCCTGTGACGCGGTCGCCGCGACGGGTGTTTTGCGCGAACTCCTGCCAGGGGTTGGGCTTGCACTGCTTCATGCCCAGGCTGATGCGGCGACGCTCTTCGTCAATGTCCAGCACCATGACCTCGACTTCTTCGCCCATGCTCACGACTTTGCTGGGAGCGACGTTCTTGTTCGTCCAGTCCATTTCCGAGACGTGCACCAGCCCCTCGATGCCGGGCTCCAGTTCGACGAAGGCGCCGTATTCGGCGATGTTGGTCACGCGGCCAAACATGCGCGTGTTGGCGGGGTAGCGGCGCGCCACGCCGAGCCACGGGTCTTCGCCCATCTGTTTGAGGCCAAGGCTGACGCGCTGCTTTTCGGGGTCAAACTTGAGAATCTTGGCGTCGATTTCCTGACCCGTCTGCACCACTTCGGTGGGATGGCGCACGCGGCGCCATGCCATGTCGGTGATGTGCAGCAGCCCGTCGATGCCGCCCAGGTCCACGAAGGCGCCGTATTCGGTGATGTTTTTGACCACGCCGTGGACGATGGAGCCTTCTTTGAGCGTTTCCAGCAGCTTTTCGCGCTCTTCGCCCATGCTCGCTTCGAGCACGGCGCGGCGCGAGAGCACGACGTTGTTGCGCTTGCGGTCGAGTTTGATGACCTTGAATTCGAGCGTTTGCCCTTCGTAGGGGGTGAGGTCCTTGACGGGGCGCGTGTCAATGAGTGAGCCGGGCTGGAAAGCGCGGATGCCGTTGACCAGCACGGTGAGACCACCCTTGACTTTGCCGGAGATGGTGCCAGTGACGAACTCGCCCGACTCAAGTGCTTGCTCGAGCGCCAGCCATGAGGCAAGGCGTTTGGCTTTGTCACGGCTGAGGATGGTGTCGCCACGGCCGTTTTCGATGGCCTCAACGACCACGGAGACGAAGTCGCCCTCTTTGACTTCGAGTTCGCCCTTGTCGCTCTTGAACTCTTCAATGGGGATGTAGGCCTCGGATTTCAGCCCGGCATTGACGACGACAAAGTTTTGCTCTACGCGCACCACGTCAGCGGTGATGATTTCACCAGGACGCAGCTCGGTGCGCTGCATGGATTCCTCGAACAGTTGGGCAAAAGATTCAGACATGGGAAAAGAGGTGTTTCCAGCCCGCCGGCACGCCTGCGGTGCGCGGCGGGTGCCAGTGGCGCGGCGCGCCCGGCATCAGGAAGATTGGGGTTGAAAAAGGTTGAACAAAACCGCCCGTTCTGGTGGCCAGAACAGGCGGCGGCGGGCGGCAGCCTTAGCCACAAGGTGCGAAGGGCTGCCTGCTGTGCCACAGGGCAAGTGCCTGCTGCACGGATTGCTCCGGCGTGAGCTGGCTGTTGTCCAGCGGCACGGCGTCTTGCGCGGCCTGCATGGGTGCGGCGGCGCGGCTTGCGTCGCGCGCATCGCGCGCTTGCAGGTCGGCGCAAAGGGCGGCGAGGTTAGCAGCAACACCACGCTGCTGCAATTGCCGCAGGCGGCGCAGTGCGCGCTGCTGGGCGCTGGCGGTGAGAAAGATTTTGAGCGGCGCGGCGGGGAAGACAACGCTGCCCATGTCGCGCCCGTCAGCGACCAGACCAGGCAGCACAGCGCAGGCGCGCTGGCGATCCAGCAACGCGGCGCGCACGGCAGGTATGGCGGCGACGAGCGAGGCGTCCATGCCCGCCTGCTCGCTGCGAATGGCGTCGCTCGCGTCTTCGCCGTCCAGCCACACGCTGCCGCCCTCAAAACGCACGTCCAGGCGTTGCGTGAGTGCGCCGATGGCGGCGGCATCAGGCGCCGCGCTGTCCAGCAGCCCGGCGCGGCGCGCGGCGCGCGCGGCGGCGCGATACAGCGCGCCGGAGTCCAGGTGGTGCCAGCCAAGGCGCTGCGCGAGCAGGCTGGCGAGCGTGCCCTTGCCCGAGGCGCTGGGGCCGTCAATGCAGATGACGGGGGCGGTGGTAGCCGCTGGCGCAGCGAGGGCAAAGAGCGTCTCAAAGTAGTCCGGAAACGTCTTGGCGACGCACGCGGGGTTTTCAATGCGCACCGGCAGCCCGGCGGGGTTGAAGGCGGCAAGGCTGGCGCACATGGCCATGCGGTGGTCGTCGTAGGTGTGCAGGCACACCGCGCGCCAGCCATCTGCCAGCGCAGGCGGGGTGATGCGCATGAAGTCGTCGCCGGCTTCCACGGCAGCGCCAAGGCGGCGCAGTTCGGCGGCGACGGCAGCAATGCGGTCGGTTTCCTTGACGCGCCAGCTTGCAATGCCGCGCAACGTGCTGACGCCGTCGGCGTAGAGCGCGAGCATGGCAAGTGTCATGGCAGCGTCCGGAATGGGGGTGCAGTCCAGTTCAATGGCGCGCAGCGGCAGGCGCGCGGGGCGCACACGCAGCCAGCCGGCGCCGCCTTCAATGTCCGCCCCCATCTGGCGCGCAGCGTCGATGAAGCGGATGTCGCCTTGCACCGAGTCGGTGCCAAGCCCTTCAATTTCAAGGCATTTTCCGCTTGCCGCCATAGTGGAAAGCGTGGTTGCAGCTATGAAATAACTAGCGGATGAAGCGTCCGGCTCAATGACCAGCTCGCCGGGTGAGCGCAGGCGGCTGCCCGCCGGGATGTCAAAACGCTCCCAGCCGTGGCGCTGCACGGCGACGCCAAAGCGTGCGAGCAGGCTCAAGGTGATGCCCACGTAGGGCGTGGAGATGAGCGGGCCGTCTACCTCGATGGTGATGCCCTGTTCGTCAGCAGCCAGCGGCAGCGCCATGAGTAGTGCGGTGAGGAACTGGCTGGAGACGTTGCCGCGCACGCGAATGGGTGCATCCAGCCGCAGCGCGCCCTGCCCGATGTGCAGCGGCGGAAAGCCCGGTGTGCCCAGATAGTCCACGCTGCAGCCCAGGCTGCGCAGCGCATCGACCAAATCACCAATGGGGCGCTCGTGCATGCGGGGGATGCCGCGCAGCGTGTAGTCGCCGCCCAGCACGGCAAGCGCCGCCGTGAGCGGGCGCATGGCGGTGCCGGCGTTGCCTAAAAAGAAGTCGGCGCTTGGCATGCGCAGCGCGCTGCCGGCACCGCCCAGCCCGTCAATGGTGACGGTGGCGCTGCCGCGCTCTTCCACGCCGCAGCCAAGCTGACGCAGCGCGTCCAGCATGACGCGCGTGTCGTCGCTTGCCAGCAGGCCGCGCAGCGTGGTACAGCCTTCGGCAAAGGCGGCAAGCAGCAGCGCACGGTTGCTCAGGCTTTTGGAGCCGGGCAGGCGCAGCGTGCCCGATACCGCCCCCAAGGCGGGCAGGTCAAGGTGTGGAATATCAAACACGAGAAGGGAGGGGAAGACGGGGCAGTGCCCTGAGCGCCGCCCTTTTTGGGAAAGAAGGGAGAGCAGCGTGCCTTAGCGTGTGTCTCGCGTGAGCCGCCAATTGGCGCGGGCGTGGCTGGCATTGTTGATGAGGCGCTTGAGTTCTTCGCCGTCGCCGTCGCCAATGGCGCGGCGCAACTGCGCCATGGAACGTTCGAACAATTCGCTCTGGCGCGCGATTTCTTCGCGGTTGGAGAGCAGCACATCGCGCCACAGGTTGGGGTCGCTGGCGGCAATGCGGCTGAAGTCGCGAAAGCCTGGACCGGCCAGTGCCAGATAGTCGCGCCCGTCGTTTTGTTCGGTAATGCTGTTCATCAGCGCAAAGGCGAGCATGTGCGGCAGGTGGCTGACGGCGGCAAAGGCGGCGTCGTGTGTTTCAGGCGTCATGGAAATGACGTCGCAGCCCAAGTCGCGCCACAGCAACTCGGCCTGGCGCAGCTTGTCGGGTGCGGTGCGGTCAATGGGCGTGATGACGACGCGCTTGCCGCTGTAGAGGTTGGCGTCGGCGTTGTCCACGCCCGATGCCTCACTGCCTGTGATTGGATGACAAGGCACAAAACCGCTCATGGCGCCACGCAGCACGCGACGCGCGGCGTCCACCACGTCACGCTTGCTCGAACCCACGTCCATGAGCAGCACCCCGGGGTTGACCATGTGCCGGATGGTTTTGAGCGTGGCTTCCGTGGCGGACACAGGGACAGCCAGCAGCACCAGGTCAGCACCCGAGACAGCCAGCAGCGCCGAGGGTGCCTCTACGTCAATGACGCCCAATTGCAGTGCGCGCGCCGTGGTGGAGGGCGACTTGCTGTAGCCGACGATGCGCTTGACAAGGCGAGCGCGCTTCATTGCCAGGGCGAATGAGCCGCCCATCAAGCCGCAGCCAATAAGTCCCAGTTGTTCAAACATCTTGTCCTACGGGGTATGCACCAAGCAGCTTGTAGAACGGGCAGCTGGAGCGAAGTTCGGCCAGCGCCGCCGCGACGTTGGGCTGGCTTGGATGGCCTTCAATGTCGATATAGAAGTAGTACTCCCACTTGCCGGATTTGGCGGGGCGCGATTCCAGGCGAGTCATGGACACACCGTGTGTTTTGAGCGTTGTGAGCATGTCGTGCACCGAGCCGGCGACATTGGGCACAGAAACCACCAGGCTGGTGCAGTCGCGTCCACTGGCCGCTGGCATGGGTAAGGTTTGCGGCAGACAAATGATGGCAAAGCGCGTGCGGTTGTGCGCTTCGTCCTGCACGGCGTGCGCGACAACATGCAACCCAAACTGTGCAGCAGCGCGCTCACCAGCCAACGCCGCCCAAGCGGGATTTTCCAGCGCCAGGCGTGCGCCTTCGGCGTTGCTGGCGACAGCGCGCTGCTCGGCGTGCGGCAGGTGCTCGCCCAGCCATCGCTGGCACTGCATGAGCGCCTGTGGGTGCGCGTGCACAACGTCGATGCCGTCCAGTGAGTCGCTGCGCCGCAGCAGGTTGTGGCGCACCAGCAGGCTAACTTCTCCCACAGCGTGTACGGGCGAGTGCAGGAACAGGTCAAAGGAGCGCGTGACAACACCTTCGGTGGAGTTTTCCATGCCGACAACACCGAACTGAGCCGTGCCCGCCGAGGTGGCGTGAAAGACCTCATCAAAACTGGCGCAGTAGATGAAGTGCGCGGCGCTGCCAAAGTATTCAATGGCGGCTTGCTCGCAGAAGGTGCCCTGCGGCCCGAGTACGGCCACGCGCGGTGGCACTTCCAGCGCCAGGCACGCGGAGGTGATTTCGCGCCAGATGGCAGCGACGTGCTGGTTGAGCAGCGGTCCCTGGTTGCCCCCTTGCAGACGGGCGATGACGTGCGCAACGCGATCGGGACGGAAGTAGGGCGTGCCCTCGGCGCGTTTGAGTGCACCGACCTGTTCGGCGACGCGGGCACGCTCGTTGAGCAGCGCCAGGATTTGTCCGTCAAGCTGGTCAATTCGCAGGCGCAGCACACCCAGCGCCTCAGACTGGACGGGGGTGTGATGCGTCATGTGATAGTGCCCAAAAATGCGTCAGAAAGAGATATGACTGCCGCCTTTATTTTTTTGCAGGTTTTTTGGCTGATGCGCCGCTGCCCTTCGTACTGGCGGCGCCGACAATGCGCTCGGCTGCGGCATCAAAGGTTTTGGCACTGCGCTCAACAGTGTCTTTGGTGGCGTCAACGATTTGTTTAGCCCACGCGCCGCCAGCTTCGGTTCCAAGATTTTGAAATTTGGAACTGGCGGGCGATTCCAAATAAGCAATGATGGTTTTCAGTTCATCTTCACTGAGTTTTTCCATAAAAATGGGCACAAGCGCAGATTCAGCGGTTTTTGCTGTTTGGGCAGCAACAGCTTTTTCTGTGGCGTCAGCAAATTTTTTCAGCTCTACATCAAGCTGGTCGCGCACTTCCCGTTGGCGCGCTTGCGGCACAGTCTCTTCCAGACGCTGCGACCAATGAATGATGACGGGCTGCACAGCAGAAGCAGTCAACTGGGCGGTGATGGCCTCCTGGTCAGCCTTGTGCTGCAGTTGTGCAAGTTTGACGGCCAGTGCGCGCTTGTCTTGTGCCCAGCCACTGGTGGGGAGTGTGCAGATGCTGGCAGCCAGAAGGACTACGCCAAGTACGGGTGAGAGTTTGATTTTCATTAGAGGGATACTCCTGTTGATCAGGGGAATAGATAGGTGTATATGTAGTGCGAGGAGTGCGGTCAGTCGTTGTTGTCGCCATCATCAGGCAGCGCATCGCCGCTACTGTCTTCAACACGCTCAGTGCCATCGCCATCTTCGGTGGTGACGCCAAGCGCGTCGGTTTCTTGGGCGTCATTTTCAACAATGCGCTGCACATCTGTCAGGCGCGCGCCTTCATCTAAGGCGATGAGTTTGACGCCCTGCGTGGCGCGGCTGATTTCGCGGATATTGGCCACGCGGATGCGCTCGAGCACGCCGTGACCAGTCATCAGCATGACTTCATCAGTGTCGCTGACCAGCGTGGCTGCCATCACACGACCATTGCGCTCGCTTTGCGTGATGGCGATGACGCCCTTGGTGCCGCGCCCGCGCAGCGGGTATTCGCTGATGGCGGTGCGCTTGCCGTAGCCGTTTTCGCACACGGTGAGCACGCTGCTGCGCCCGTCGGGGGCATCGCGGGTGGCAGTGAGCATGGCGATGAGGCGCTGGCCTTCATCCAGCCGCATGCCGCGCACGCCGCGTGCGCCACGCCCCATGGGGCGCACGTCGCCCTCGTCAAAGCGCACGGCCTTGCCGCCGTCGCTGAACAGCATTACGTCGTGCCGCCCGTCGGTGAGTGCGGCGCCGATGAGCACGTCGCCCTCGTCCAGCGAGACGGCAATGATGCCCGCCTTGCGTGGGCGGCTGAACTCGGGCAGCGCCGTTTTCTTGACCGTGCCTCGGGCGGTGGCCATGAACACGTAGTGGTCGGCGGGATAGCTGCGCATCTCGCCCGTGAGTGGCAGTGTGGCGGTGATTTTTTCGCCGTCTTCCAGGTTCTGGAACATGTTGACGATGGGGCGCCCGCGCGCGTTGCCGGAGCCGGTGGGCACTTCCCACACCTTGAGCCAGTAGAGCCGCCCACGGTTGGAGAAGCACAGGATGGCGTCGTGCGTGTTGGCGACGAAGAGCTGGTCCACCCAGTCGTCCTCCTTGGTGGAGGCGGCTTTCTTGCCGCGCCCGCCGTGCTGCTGCACACGGTATTCATCCAGTGGCTGTGCCTTGATGTAGCCCGCATGGCTGAGCGTGACGACCATATCCGTGGGGGCAATGAGATCTTCGGTGTCCAGCTCCTGCGCATTGAGTTCTATGGTAGAGCGGCGCGCCCCTTCCTTGGTTTGCCCGAACTCTTCTTTGAGTGCCTTCAGTTCGCTGGCGATGATGGCGGAGACGCGCTCCGGACGCATGAGGATATCAAGCAAGTTTTCAATTTCAGCGATAACTTGCCGGTATTCAGCAATGATTTTGTCTTGTTCCAGACCGGTGAGGCGTTGCAGGCGCATTTGCAAAATCTCCTGTGCCTGCACCTCAGAAAGGCGGTAAAGACCGTCGGCTTGCAATCCGAAATATGCGTCCAGCCCCTCGGGACGGTAGTCAGCAGCGCTGAAAGTGACGCCGTCTTCGCGCGTGCGCATGAGCAGCTCGCGCACAAGCGTGCTATCCCAAGTGCGTTCCATCAACCTTTCTTTGGCAACCTGGGGCGTGGACGACTCGCGGATGATGCGGATGAACTCGTCAATGTTGGCCAACGCCACAGCCAGCCCTTCGAGTACGTGGCCGCGCTCGCGCGCACGGCGCAACTCATAGCTGGTGCGCCGCGTGACAACTTCGCGGCGGTGGCACAGAAACACCTCCAACAAGTCTTTGAGGTTGCACAGGCGTGGCTGGCCGTCCACCAGCGCCACCATGTTGATGCCAAAGGTGTCCTGAAGCTGCGTTTGCTTGTAGAGGTTGTTGAGCACCACCTCGGGCAGCTCACCGCGTTTGAGTTCGATAACCAGCCTCATGCCAGACTTGTCGGACTCGTCTTGGGTGTGGCTGATGCCCTCGATTTTTTTCTCGCGTGCCAGCGCAGCTATGTGTTCATGCAGTGCGCGCTTGTTGACCTGATAGGGCAGTTCATCGACCACGATGGCCTGTCCTTCAAAGTGGCACTTGGCGCGCATAACCAGGCGCCCGCGCCCAGTGCGGTAGCCCTCGCGCACACCTTTTATGCCATAGATAACGCCACCAGTAGGGAAATCGGGCGCGCGCACGATGTCCATCAGCTCATCGATGGATGCGTCTGGATTGGCGAGCAGGTGCAGGCAGGCGTCAGCCACCTCGTTGAGGTTGTGGGGCGGTATGTTTGTGGCCATACCCACAGCAATGCCACCGGAGCCGTTAATGAGCAGGTTGGGCAGCCGCGTGGGCAGCACTGTGGGTTCCAGTTCCTTGCCATCGTAGTTGGGCACCATGTCGACGGTCTGCTTGTCGATGTCGGCCAAGATGGCGCCGGTGATGCGCTCGAGGCGGCACTCGGTGTAACGGTAGGCGGCGGGCGGATCGCCATCCACCGAGCCGAAGTTGCCCTGCCCGTCGATGAGCGTGTAGCGCATGGAAAAGCCCTGTGCCATGCGCACCAGCGCCTCATAGGTGGCCGAGTCGCCATGCGGGTGGAAGCGCCCGAGCACGTCGCCCACCACGCGGGCGCACTTCACATAAGGCCGGTTCCAGACGTTGTTTGCTTCGTGCATGGAAAACAGCACGCGCCGGTGTACGGGCTTGAGGCCATCGCGCGCATCGGGCAGTGCGCGCCCCACGATGACACTCATGGCGTAATCCAGATAGCTGCGCCGCATCTCCTCTTCCAGGCTGATGGGGAGAGTCTCTTTGGCAAACGAAGGCATAGCTATATGTACAGAAGGCAATAGGGCGCAAAGTGCGCGATTTTAGAGGCTTTGCAATGTTGCCGTGCAGCAACGATTGTTCCTGATTGCGGCGCCGCAGCAGAGGCTACGGGGTTGTTTTTTAGGGAACGATGGCACAATCGCTGCAACGTCTTGAGTGGCTTTGCACTCGGAGCGTCTGATTTTCGCAGTCCAAGCTGCGGCATTTCTTTTCCCTATGAGGAGAATCATGAAAAAATTGAACAGAGTGGCGGCTTTGATCGCCTTCTCGACGGTAGCCGGTTCTGCTTTTGCAGATGTTTCAGCAATTGATAACTGGCGTAATGGCCAAGGTGATTTGGTTTGGAAAAACGGCACAAATGAATTGTGCTGGCGCGACAATTTCTGGACGCCTGCAACGGCGGCTGCTGGCTGCGACGGCGCTATTGTGGCCGCCCAACCAGCGCCAGCGCCTGTACCGCCTGCACCGGCACCCGAACCTGTCATGGAAAAGGTGACCTATAACGCCGACGCATTCTTTGACTTTGACAAAGCTGTGCTCAAGCCCGAAGGTCGCGCGAAACTTGATGAACTGGTCACCTACATCCAGGGCATTGATTTGGAAGTCATTGTCGCTACTGGTCATACCGACTCCATTGGCAGCGACCGTTATAACCAGCGCCTGTCGGTGCGCCGCGCCGAAGCTGTGAAGGCATATTTGGTATCTAAGGGCATTGAAAAAGGCCGCGTGTATACCGAAGGCAAGGGCGAACGTCAGCCTGTGGCCTCCAACAAAACGGCTGCGGGGCGTGCCCAAAACCGCCGTGTGGAAATTGAAGTGGTTGGCAATCGCACGGCTATGCGTGAAGTACCAGCGGCACCAGCCGCTGAAGCCCCAGCTGCCGATACACCGGCAATGGAAGAATAAGTTAAGTAATCTTTTTTCTTCATCAGAAACCCCGGAGCCTCAGGTGGCGCAAGCCTCTTGAGGCTCTTTCTTTTTCAGCAGCCTTTATTTGTGAATTGCCATGCCTGACGCTGGATATGCCGCAAATGCTGACCAAAGCGAATTAGAAAAATTTTCTGCACTGGCGCACCACTGGTGGGACGAGGGCGGTGCTCTTGCCCCGCTGCACGCCATCAACCCACTGCGCTTGGACTGGATTGGCTCCATTGCGCCACTGGCCGGCCTGCGCGTGCTGGATGTGGGCTGCGGCGGCGGCATCCTGGCAGACGCGATGGCACGCCAGGGTGCCGAAGTGCTCGGCATTGACTTGGCCTCTAGATCCATCAAAGCCGCGCGCCTGCACGCGCTGGAGGCAGGCACGCAGGGCGTTTCCTACCGCGTGGCGGCTGCCGAGGAACTCGCTGCCAAAGCACCTGGCAGCTTTGACGCCGTCACCTGCATGGAAATGCTCGAGCACGTGCCCGACCCTGCTTCTGTGGTGCGGGCCTGCGCGCGCTTGCTGCGCCCAGGTGGCTGGTTGTTCATGGCCACCATCAACCGCAACCCCAAATCGTGGCTCTATGCCATCGTCGGCGCGGAATATGTACTGCGCTTACTGCAGCGTGGCACACACAACTGGGCGCGCTTTCTGCGCCCTGGCGAGTTGGCCGGTTTTTGCCGCGCCGCGCAGCTGGCGCCAACTCACATGCGCGGACTGCAATACAACCCCTTCACGCGCCGCTACTGGCTCTCTGAGGACACTAGCGTCAACTACATGCTCGCGGCGCAAAAGCCACAAAGCAGCAGCGCGGATGCTTGAAAAGCGCGGTGCCGCTCTCCTACAATCCGCGCCCTCTTTGGGGCTGTACTGGTTTCGACGCGGGTTGGAACCGCCTCAGGGCATGCCGAGGTTCAGTCACCTCGTAAAACCGCTGAACCAAAGTAACTGCAAACGACGAACGTTTCGCACTCGCCGCCTAAACCGGCGAGCCTCGCAACAGTCTGCCGATGGGCTGGGCAAGGGCGGCGCAAGCCGTCCCGGCTGCGGGGGAACACCACACCGGCTGGCCGGCTTCCGGGTGCCTTGGGCGCTGGCGAGACGCAAGGGCACTGGCGGCTTGGGTAGCGTGCGGCTGCGCGACCCGAGTGGCGAGAGTCAAAACAGACTGCTAAGCATGTAGAACTGGACGGAGAAGGTTTGCGGACGGGGGTTCAACTCCCCCCAGCTCCACCACTTTGAGGTAAAAAGCCGTCTACCAAAGTCAAGGTAGGCGGCTTTTTTTATGGACAAATCATGGCGTTAGCGTCTACCAAGGGCAATAGGCGTCCATTGACAAAAAGAGGGAAAAGCGGGTCAATTGGCGGGGTCAACTCTACTGCTACGTGTCAACGCCATGACTGCTGCCAACACTTCCTCTCTACGCAAGCGCCGTTTGACTGATGTTGAATGCAAGGCGGCTTCCCTGCCACCAGGCAAGAAGCTAGACAGGCTGTCCGATGAGGGCTACCGGCTGTACCTTGAGGTGCGCGCCAGCAAGTTGCCTGACCGCCCTCCCTCAAAACGCTGGTATCTGCGGGTGCCAGCAAGCAAGCGCACGGGTCAAAAAGAAACGCGGCTGCCTCTTGGCGCATTCCCTCTCGTGTCACTTGCGGCTGCCCGTGAGAAGTGCCGCGCGCTGCTGGTGCAAGAGGCGGCGGGGGTGAACATCGTGGCCGAGCACAAAAACGCCAAGGGCAGCGCGGCGGCAGGTGACACGTTCGGAGAGGTGGCCGAGGAGTGGTTTGCAAAGCGGATGGCTGATTCAACGTGGGCGGATGGAGGGGTGCGTGTGCGGCGCTTTCTGGATGCCGACTTGCTGCCCCACTTGAGGCACAGGCCGGTGCAGGACATTGAGCAACGGGAACTGCTGGATGTGTTGGAGAAAACCGCTGTCAGGCGTGGCGCACTGGAGACCGCAAGGCGTGAACTGACGGTGGCGGGGCAGGTTTTCCGCTACGCACGCAACACAGGGCGCGCAGCAAAAATCATCGCAGACGAAATCAAGGATGAACTGCCAAAGCCGATACCAAGGCACTTTGCCGCGCGCAAAAAACCGCAGGAGCTTGCATTTATCTTACGCGCCATTCGCGCTTACCGTGGGCATAGCCGTGTGGTGCCTATTGCCCTGCAACTCGCGCCCATGCTCTTTCAGAGGCCGGGGAACATACGACGGATGCGATGGGAGCAGATAGATTGGGAAAGCGCGACGTGGACGATTCCAAGCGCCGAAATGAAGCGCAGCAAAGAGGGTAAGGCGATTGGGGAAGCGCACATTGTCCCGTTGCCACGGCAGGCGGTTGCTCTGTTGGAAGAATTACGCCCCCATACGGACACGCCCGCTTGCGGTGGTTGGGTGTTTCCGAACCCTCGGCAGCGCAGCAGGCCGCTTTCGCCCAATGCGCTGCGTACGGCGCTGATGAACAGTGGCATACCAAAAGAGGAACAGGGAGTGCATGGCTTCCGTGCAACCGCGCGCACCATGCTGGTGCAGGAGCTAGGGTGGGATGAAAGGTACGCGGAGGAGCAGTTGGCGCACTCGGTCAGGGATGCCAATGGCCGCGCCTATAACCGTACGGACTTTTTAGAGCAACGCCGCAAGATGCTGCAGGTGTGGGCGGATTACTGCGATGCGCTGGCGGACGGCGTGGAGCCAGAGCGCGCCGCAGAGCTTGCCAGAGCCGCCAAGGATGGCGGGGCGCAACAGTGACGCAGCGGCGGTGTGTGCCTGCCAAAGCGGGGGCGCTTTCACCTTTGGCATTCAACGTCAGTTATGAGCGTATGAGGCTTTTTGTAGAGTGGTAATAATTATTCTATTCAGTAAAGAAAAAAAAAAAAATGCTTTTAAAGG
>ONTY01000069.1 GCA_900320815.1 uncultured Pseudomonadota bacterium | reverse complement strand
GATGCTGTCAACGACCATCTGCAGGGTGGGGGCTGCCAGCGTGCCGCGCGCCCAGTCAGCCGGCAGGTCGTGCTCTGTGCGCTGTGACACATGCCATGTGCCTTCGTGCTGGGTTGCGCCGTGCGCCTCCAAGAGGCCCCTGGCAGCACCCCGGGCCGTGCGTTATGACTTCGCGAATTTCCACAATTCGTGTCGGGTTCCAGCTCGCCCTGTGGCACGCGGGCAGCGCATGGCAGCCCCCGCAGACGGTTATAGCAAATCGGCGCTGAAATTGAGCGCCTGGATTTCCACGTCCAGCTGGCGCAGCCGCGCAGAATAGGCGTCAATGTCTTTGCTCAGTTTCTTCACGTCAATCGTGGTGAGCATTTTGATTTCGGTGCGCGAATAACGGCTTTGCCCTTCGGTGGCGGCAGAAAAAACAGCGCGCAGCGCGCCCAGGCGCATGGTCAGCGCGTCGCGCTGCGCAAGCAGCTGCGTCAGGCACACACCAGCCGTGTTTTTCGCCTGCATATTGCTGGCGTTGATGCGCCAGACGAGGTCTTCAAATTGCACCAGGCACTGCTCCAGTTCGGCAAACAGCTCCTGCGGGTCTTCCAGCGGTTTTTCGCCTTCCTGCACCTTGGCGTTGCTGGCAATGCGCTGGTGCAGCTGTGCGATGCGTTTTTTCAGGTCTTTGCGCCAACTCAGGGCTTCGGCGAGTTTCATGGTGTGCTTGCTTTCTGATTCTCAAACTGTGGACAGATTATATTCCGAAAAGCTGGCGAATGTCGTTGAGGATGCTGAACACGGAGAGCAGCGCAAAAATGATGCCGGCAATGTTGAGTTTGCGGTCAAACTGGCGCCGGCGCTCTTCGTCGCGCTCGCGCTGCTGCTGCTCGCGGCGCTCGGCGGCGCGGTGGCGTTCGGCCTCGGCCTCGCGGCGTTTGGCTTCTTCGTCGCGGCGCTGGCTTTCAATAATGTCGGCCAGGCCGGTGACTTGTTCTTTGATTTCGCGGTGCGCGCCATGCACGTTGCTGTGGCGCGCGGCCAATTGCCAGAGCGCGTGGGTTTCAGCCACTTCCATTTTGACCGGATTGGCAAAAAAGTATTTGAGGTCAAAGGCGTGGATGGCGTTGCGCGCGCCAATCATGGCTTCGGCGTCGCCGCGCTCGTGCGCCTCAATGGCGCGCAACAGGAGCTCTTGCGCCTTGATGGTGTAGGCCAGCGCCAGCAGGGTGCAGTAGATGGTTTTTTTGGCGTCCTGGGGCAGCATTTTGAGGCGCCAGCTGTCAGCCGGGGCGCTGGGGAAAATGTGGGCGCCGTGCGGGCTGCAGACAATCACGTTGCCGCTGCCAGTTTCAAAGCGGTCGTCGTCCTTGATTTTCATGGTGGCAGAGCCGCGCAGCTCGCGAGAGATTTCTTCGTCTTTTTTTGGAGTGCTGGAAAAGACGATTTTGCGGTAGAGCTTTTTTGCGTTGCAGCTTTTGAGTGCCGCCTCGGCACCCTTGTCTGCCAAAAGCAGATGGATGCCAAAGGCGGAAAACAGCAGGCTGCGTCCAGTGGCCTGCATGTGCAGGCTCTCGCCCACAGAGTCAAAAAATGATTTTGGTTTATCCAGGCACGGGCGCAGCCATTCTGGCGTTTGTGCGCTGCCAAGTGCGTTGATGGCGCGACGCACGCCCTCGGCGCTTAGCTGGTAGAGCTCATGGGTTTCAGTCATTGTGGTGCCTTCGGGTCAAAAAAACGCATGGCGCAGCCCTGCTGCTTTTCTTCAATAGGTGGGCGGCGGCAACGGGCGCGAGGTGCGAAAGGGGTTGGGCGGCGCAGCGCGGGGCGCGTCGCTGGCAGCGTCCAGCCGCTCGACTGGCAAGGCGCTGCGTGTGCCGCCATAGATGCGGCGGATGCGCTGCGGCAGTGGCGGATGCGTGGCAAGCCAGCCGCTGCTGCCGTGTTCTTCTTCGCCTTCGGTCAGCAGCAGGTGCGCAAAAGCGCGGTGCAGCAGCAGCAGGCGCAGCTGCACGCCGCCCTGCTGCTGCCCCAGACATTTGCGCAGCGTGCGCCCGAGGCCATCGGCGTGCCGCGTCCACTGCACGGCGCGCGCGTCGGCCAGGTGTTCTCTCTCGCGCGAGACAGCCGCCTGCAGCGCGCGCCCCGCAAGCCAGCCGCACCAGCCCACGGCCATGATGATGATGCCGATGATGGGGTTGGACCAGAAATGGCGCTCCTCTTCGCGATACGCCACCATGCTGCGCCCCCAGCCCCACACCATTTCCAGCCCGAAAACCATGCCGATAAGGCGCATGTTGAGCTGCGTGTCGCCCTCGCGCAGGTGGCTGAGTTCGTGCGCCACCAGCCCCATGAGTTCGGCGCGAGTGAGGTATTCCAGCGCGCCTTCGGTGACGGTGATGGCCCAGTCGGCTGGCTCCATGCCACTGGCAAAGGCGTTGATGGCGGCCTCGCGCGGCAGCACCAGTACGGTAGGCGGCGGCATGTGCGCGGCGATGCACATCTCTTGCACGATGTTTGTCAGGCGCTGCTCGGCAAAGTGGCTGCCGGGCTGCGCCAGCCGCGCCCCCAGCCGCTACACCGCTGAGCCAGCGAAACAGCACAAAGGGTGCGGCAAGCATGAAGTGCACGCCTGCGACAGTGCCGATGACGGCAAGCACAAACGCCAGCCGCAGGCGCCGCGTGCGCGCCCTGGCGTCAAGCTGCTGGTCAAAAAAACGCATGAAAATGATTCGGCAGCATTAATACCCATGCTGCGAGAGAATGCTTTGACAGATTTCCGGCAGTGCCCCGCGCCGCCTCGGCGCGCTGGGTTTGGGTTTTTTCCTGGGTTTGGGATTCAGGATGGCGTCGCTTTGGTCGCGCACCCATTTTTCCAGATCCGCATCGCAGCCATCGCCCGGGGGCACGGGGTCCTGGTTGCTGCATAGGCTGCCTTCGCAGCGCAGGCGCACGTGAAAATGCGAGTTGTGCCCGCCCCAGGGGCGCAGTTTGCGTAGCCAGTAGGTATTTTCTTCGGTGCGGCACAGGTGCAGTTTGATGACGGGATTGATGAAAATCCGCGTGGTGTTGGGGTGGATGGCAGCCAGGTGCAGGGCGTCGCGGAAAATGGGGCGAAAGCGCCCTTCGTGAATCACGCCGGCGGCGCGGTCGCCCAACTCGTAGCGCGATTCGTTGCCCGGGTTTTCATACATGCTGCTGGGCGGGGTGTCTTTTTTTGTGGTGGCAAAGTAAATATCCACGTCCAGCCCATTTTGGTGCGAGGCGTGCGCGTAGCTCATCAGCCCGCCTGCGGGCTGGCTGAGGTCGCCAATCAAGATTTCTTCATCATATTTTTCGGCCAGGTGGCGGCCAATGTACTGCACCATTTCAATGGTTTGCGGCTGGGCGTAAAAGCGGCCCCGGCTGCGGCGAATATCGTGGTAGCCGGCGCCGTGTTCCGGCAATTCCTGGGCGCCAAGCTGGCAGCCGTTGGCATAGCCGCCGACGGCCTGTGGAGGGGTGTGCGCGATTGGGCGCTTTATCCGGCTCCAGGGCGTCGCGTTGTCTTTGTAATTCCCTTGTGCCGCATTTTTGGCAAAAGCCGGGACGCTGGCAGAAAGCGTGAGCGCAAGAAAAATCAATGCTTTTTTGAATGCCATCATTTCACCTTTCAAAAGCGCACTTGCGGCGCGGCGCGCTCTGCCTGGCTGGCGGTTGACTGCATGGGCGCTGCCACTTCAAAGCCGCACAGGCGGGCAATGATGACGGCGGGAAATGCCTGCAGCGCATTGTTCAAATCAAGCACGGCGTCGTTGTAGGCCTGGCGCGCAAAGCCGACGCGGTTTTCTGTGCTGGTGATCTCCTCGCTCAGGGCGCGCATTTGCTCGTTGGCTTTGAGTGCAGGATATGCCTCGGCCACCGCCAGCAGTCGTCCCAGGCTGCCCATCAGCGCCGCTTCGCCTGCGGCAAGCTGTGTGATGGCGGCGGCGCTGGCGGGTGTGTGGCGCGCGGCCTCCAGCAGCCCTTGCGCCTGCCCGCGCGCAGCAGTGACGGCCTGCAGCGTCTCTTGCTCGTGTTTTAGGTAGCGCGCGGCCACTTGCACAAGGTTGGGGATGAGGTCGTGGCGGCGCTTGAGTTGCACGTCAATTTGCGCCCAGGCGTTGGGGAGACGGTTGCGCAGCTGCACCAGGCGGTTGTAGATGGCAATGCCCCATACGATGAGGGCGGCGATGAGCGCAAGGAAGATAAAGAAGGGAATCATGACAATTCCTTTGGTATAGATAAAATTGCCCGCGTATTCTGCGGGCAATATTCAATTGACGCAAGGGGTATTTTTTCATCCAAGCAACAGCGCGTCGTCGGCGAGTTCTTCGCCCCTCGTGCGCTCAAACAGGCGCAGCAGGTCGGACACGTCCATGCGGGCGCGCTCTTCACCGCTCACATCCAGCACGACGCGCCCCTGATGGAGCATGACGGTGCGCTCGCCATAGTCCAGCGCCTGGCGCATGGAGTGCGTGACCATCATGGTGGTCAGGCCGCTGTCTTGCACGATGCGCGCGGTGATGTCCAGCACAAAGGCTGCCGTCTTGGGATCCAGCGCGGGATGCGCGAAGGACGCATGGCGGCCATCAGCAGGCTCACCGCCTGGCGCTGCCCGCCCGAGAGCAGCCCCATGCGGTCAGTCAGGCGCTTTTCCAGCCCCAGCCCCAGACTGGCAAGGCGCGCGCGGAACACTTCGCGCTCGGCATTGTTGAGCGCAAAACGCAGCGTGCGCCGCCGCCCGCGCTGCACAGCCAGCGCCAGGTTTTCTTCAATCGTCAGCGCCTCGCAGCTGCCCATGCGCGGGTCTTGAAACACGCGCGCCACCAGCGCGGCGCGCTGCCAGGTGCTTTGGCGAGAAACGTCTTGCCCGTCAATTTCCACGCGCCCTTTGTCCACCTGAATATCGCCGGCGATGGCGTTCAAAAATGTGGATTTGCCTGCACCGTTGGAGCCAATAACGGAAACAAATTGCCCGGTTGGGATTTCCAGCGAAGCGCCACGCAACGCCGGGTTGGCAATGGGTGTGCCGGGATTGAAGGTAATATGCAAATCTTCGGCTTTGAGCACGGCATCCTCCCCTTTTCAGATGGCTTTGCTGGGCAGCAGGCGGCGTTTTATTAATGGCAGCACCAGCACCACGGCCACCAGCGTGGCGGTAATCAGGTTCAAGTCTTGCGACTGCAGTCCAACCCAATCGCTGTTGAGTGCCAGCGCAATAAAAAAACGATACAGCAGCGCGCCTATTACCACCGCCAGCGTGGTCCAGAACATGCGCCGTGCAGGCAGCACGTTCTCGCCAATGATGACGGCGGCCAGCCCAATGACGATGGTGCCGATGCCCATGGAAATATCCGAGCCGCCCTGCGTTTGCGCAAACAGCGCGCCGCCCAGCGACACCAGTGCGTTGGAAATCGCCAGCCCGGCCAGTTTGGCGTGGTCGGTATCCACACCCTGCGCGCTGGCCATGCGCGGGTTCACGCCCGTGGCGCGCATCGCCAGCCCGCGCTGCGTGGCGAAATACGCGTCCAGCAGCAGCTTGGCCGCCAGCACCACCACCACGAGGATGAGGACGCGCTCCACATAGTCTGGCGCCACACCCGGCATGAGCAGCGTGAACACCGTCGGCTCGGCAATCAGCGGCACATTCGGGCGCCCCATGATGCGCAAGTTGATGGAATACAGCGCCGTCATCATCAGGATGCCCGCGAGCAGGTCCATGATGCGTAGCCGCACATTCAGCAGCCCTGTGGCCAGCCCCGCCAGCGCCCCCGCCGCCGTGGCCACTGCGGTGGCCAGGAACGGGTTGCCGCCCTTGGCAATGATGATGGCGGCCACAGCGCCGCCCAGCGGGAAGGTGCCATCCACCGACAGGTCAGGAAAGTTGAGGACGCGAAAGGAAATCAGCACCCCCAGCGCCACCAGCGCGAAGATGAGGCCAATTTCCATGGAACCCATGAAGGCGTAAAAAGTCATGGCGCAGTGTCCGTGTGCGTAATCGTGGGGGAGCCAAGAGAGAAAAAACGCGGGAGCTTACCCCACGGAGCGGCAGGTTTTGGTGCAGCGCCGCATGAGAGCGCATCACGCATCAATGACGGCCTGCAGCGCGTTTTTCTCGATGAACTCGCGCCTCGGCTCCACATCATCGCCCATGAGGGTGGTCATGGTCTGGTCGGCGTAGATGGCGTCTTCGACTTTCACGCGCAGCAGGCGGCGCACTTCGGGGTTCATGGTGGTCTCCCACAGCTGCTCGGGGTTCATTTCGCCCAGCCCTTTGTAGCGCTGGCGCGGCGTGGTGCGCTCGGCCTCGCCCAGCAGCCAGAGCATCGCCTCGCGGAAACTCGCTACGCGCTGCGTGCGCGCTTTTTCGCCTTCACCTCGGCGCACGACAGCGCCTTCGGCCAGCAGACCGCTGAACGCGTCGGCGGCCTGGTGCAGCGTGGCGTAGTCGGCACTGGCAATGAACTCGCCCGTCAGCAAGCTGCTTTTGATGTTGCCGTAGTGGCGACGACTGATGCGCAGCGCGCTGGCACCCGCTGGCCCCTCGCAGCACTGCACCTGCGGCGCGCTGCCCACGGCATACAGAGCGGCAAGGCGCTCTTGCAGCTTTTCGGCGCTGGCCGCAGCTGCCTGCGGGCTGGAAAGGTCGATGCTGGCGCCGTCGGCGATGGCGCGCAGCGCCTCTACGTCCATGAAGTGCGCCAGGCGCTGCGTCACGCTTTCGGCGGCCTGCCAGGTGCGCGCCAGCGCGGCCAGCGCTTCGCCCGTCAGCGGCGGCGCGCCTGCGCGGCCAGTGTCAATGGCGGCATCTTTGAGCGCGATGCGCATCAAGTAAGCATCCAGCGCGGCGTTGTCTTTCAGATAAATATCTTCCTTGCCTGCGCGCACTTTGTAGAGCGGCGGCTGGGCAATATAAATATGACCGGCTTCCAGCAACTCCGGCATTTGCCGGTAGAAAAATGTCAACAGCAGGGTGCGGATATGCGCGCCATCGACGTCGGCATCGGTCATGATGATAATGCGGTGGTAGCGCAGCTTGGAGATATCAAAACCGCCTTCGCTGGCTCTGCCGCCTTCTTCCAGCGGCTTGCCAATGCCGGTGCCAAGCGCGGTAATCAGGGTGAGGATTTCCTGACTGCTGAGCAGTTTTTCGGTGCGCGCGCGCTCGACGTTGAGGATTTTGCCGCGCAGCGGCAAGATAGCCTGAAATTTGCGGTCGCGCCCCTGTTTGGCGCTGCCGCCGGCGCTGTCGCCCTCAACAATATAGATTTCGCAGTTTTCCGGATTTTTTTCCTGGCAGTCAGCGAGTTTGCCGGGCAGCCCGAAGCTGTCGAGCGCGCCTTTGCGCCGCGTCATCTCGCGCGCTTTGCGTGCGGCTTCGCGGGCGCGGGCCGCGTCGATGATTTTTTCGCAAATGATTTTGGCGTCTGCCGGATGCTCTTCCAGAAACTCGCCCAGCTTGGTGACGATAATATCGCGCACAGGCGCCTGCGCCTCGCTGGAGACAAGTTTGTCCTTGGTCTGGCTGGAGAATTTTGGCTCCGGCATTTTGACGGAGAGCACGCACGCCAGCCCCTCGCGCATGTCTTCGCCACTGATTTCCAGCTTGGCTTTGCGCGCGGCGTCGCTTTCATTGATGTATTTGCCGATGATTTGCGTCATGGCCGCGCGCAGCCCCGTCAGGTGCGTGCCGCCATCGCGCTGCGGGATGTTGTTGGTAAAGCACAGGATTTGCTCTTTGTTGTAGCTGTCGGTCCAGTGCATGGCCACTTCCACGCTGATTTCGGCGCCTTCTTCAATATCACCGCTGCTGTCCGCCAGACGGCTGCCGGTGGCGTGAAACAGCGTGGGGTGCAGCACTTTTTTCCCACGGCTGATAAACTCTACAAATCCGCCCACGCCGCCGGCGCCGGCAAAATCGTCACTGCGTCCGCTGCGCTCATCAATCAGGCGAATATGCACGCCTTTGTTCAGAAAACTCAATTCGCGCAGCCGCACGGCGAGCGTTTCATAATGGAATTCCGTGACGCCATCAAAAATCTCCGTCGTATCGGGCTTGAAGCGCACTTCGGTGCCTTGCTTTTCAGTGGCGCCCAGCAGTTTCATGGGCGAGATTTCCACGCCGCCCTGATTTTCAATAATGCGCCCCTGCAACTGGCCGCGCGCAAACTCCAGGCACCTTTCCTGCCCGCCGCGCCGCACAGTCAGGCGCAGCCAGGAACTCAAGGCATTCACGCACGAGACGCCTACGCCGTGCAGCCCGCCGGAGACTTTGTAGTTGTTCTGGTTGAACTTGCCGCCCGCGTGCAATTCAGTCAGGGCAATTTCAGCGGCGCTGCGGCGCGGCTCGTGTTTGTCGTCCATTTTTACGTCGCAGGGAATGCCGCGCCCGTTGTCGACCACGCTCACGGAGCCGTCAGCGTGAATGGTGACGGTGATGGCGTCGCAAAAACCTGCCAGCGCCTCGTCAATGGAGTTGTCGACGACTTCAAACACCAGGTGGTGCAGGCCGGTGCCGTCCGAGGTGTCGCCGATGTACATGCCCGGGCGCTTGCGCACCGCCTCCAGCCCTTCGAGGATTTGGATGGCGTCGGCGTCGTAGTGCGTGGCGGAGGTATCGGGGGAGGTGGGGGAGGTGTGTTCGCTCATGCGCGTATGCCCTTGAAAAAAGGAGCACGGCAGCCGCATAGCACATGGGCTGCCGTGGGAAATTGCTGCGCCGCGTGCAGGGGCGCGGCAAACGGGCAAGTGTACCAAGGACGGCTCCGACGGCTTCCCTTGGCGCTGCGGCGCAGCATGGAAATGAAGGAGCTATTTCAAAACCTATTGCACACCGTCAAAGCGAGAGCATTTTCGCCCTTGCTCCGCTGGCTTGCGGCAGATTTTGAAGCGATTCTGTATACGAGCCCGCTTAGAGCGCCGTTTGAACAAAATATCGATAAAAGCCAGGATTCTGGAACACACCGTGAAGTGTCCCCTCCTCGATTTCATGTCCCTTGCGCTGCGCCGTGCCCTATGAGCGGCGCCAGCCGTGCGGGCGATGTGCACCACAGTGCACCGCACACTTCATATACTCATAATATTTATAGCCCGATGCCCGTGATATATGCCGGCAGCAGACGTATACTCGGCGTATACCATGCGTGTGGCGCACTTTCATAGAATCGCGCCTTTTTCGTTTTTCGCCAGCGCGCGCCGCAGCGCAGCATCCAGCGTGCGCCCTGCCCTCCTCCTCCTCACCATCCATGCCCATCTATTCCTACAAATGCAGCCAGTGTGGCTTTGCCAAAGACGTGCTGCAAAAGCTCTCGGACGCGCCGCTGCGCGAGTGCCCCGCGTGTGGGCAGCCAGCGATGGAAAAGCAGGTCACGGCGGCGGGTTTCCAGCTCAAAGGCTCTGGCTGGTATGTGACGGATTTCCGTGGCGGCAGCGGCAGCAAGAACGACGCAGCGGATGCGTCCAAGGACGCGCCCAAGGACGACGCACCAAAAGATGCGGCACACGACGCACCAAAAGCCGCCACCAAGGACAGCGCGCCCGCTGCCGCTGCTGCTGCCAGCGCCTCCACCGCAGCGCCTGCGGCACCCGCCGCCGGCTAAGCTGCGCATACCATGATGGCCCGTTTGCGCCAGTACTTCATCGCCGGGCTGCTGGTATGGCTGCCCATCGTCATCACGGCGTGGGTGCTCATCTGGCTGGTGGGAATGCTTGACGGCATCTTTGCCAGCGTCATGAGCGCCTTTGGCAACGTGATTGAGCCGCTGGAGCCAATCGCGCGGCAGCTGCGCCGCATCCCGGGGCTTGGCGTGATGGCGGTGCTCGTGGGCGTGGCCATCACGGGCATGGCGGCGGCGAACATCGTCGGGCAATGGTGGCTGCGGCAGTGGAACCGGCTGGTAGCACGCATTCCGGTGGTGCGCAGCCTCTACAGCGGCGTGCGGCAAGTCTCGGAGACGCTGCTCTCGGACGGCGGACAGGCGTTCTCGCGCGCACTGCTCATCCAGTATCCGCGCCCAGGTCTCTGGACGCTGGCCTTCGTCACCGGCGCGCCAAGCGGCGAGGTGGCGGAGCGGCTGGCGGGCGACTTCATCAGCGTCTACGTGCCCACCACGCCCAACCCCACATCGGGTTTTTTGCTGCTGGTGCCTGCGGCAGACACGATTGAATTGCACATGAGCGTGGACGACGCGCTCAAATACATCATCTCGATGGGTGTGATTGCGCCACCCAAACTCCATCCCTTTTCCCTGATTGAGCCGGAGGCCAGTCTGCCGCCGGCGCCCGAACACCTGCATTGAACAGATAGAGAAACACCTATGCCTATGCGAACCCACTACTGCGGCCTCGTCACCGAGGCGCTCGATGGCCAGACTGTCACCCTGTGCGGCTGGGTCAACCGCCGTCGCGACCACGGCGGCGTCATCTTCATTGACTTGCGCGACCGCGAGGGCTGCGTGCAGGTGGTCTGCGACCCGGACCGCCCCGAGATGTTCCGCTGCGCCGAGAGCCTGCGCAACGAGTTCTGCATCCAGATTACAGGGCGCGTGCGCCCGCGTCCCGAGGGCACGGCAAACCCGGAACTCAAAAGCGGGCAGATTGAAGTGCTCTGCCACGAGCTGACGGTGCTCAATGCGGCTGCCACGCCGCCCTTCCAGCTTGACGATGAGGGCATCAGTGAAGCCGCGCGCCTGACGCACCGCATCATTGACCTGCGCCGCCCCATGATGCAGCGCAACCTGCTGCTGCGCCACCAGGTCACGCGCGTGGTGCGGCGTTTTCTTGATGACCACGGCTTTGTGGACATTGAAACGCCCATGCTCACGCGCAGCACGCCGGAAGGGGCGCGCGATTATCTGGTGCCCAGCCGCGTGCATGACGGGCAGTTTTACGCACTGCCGCAGTCGCCGCAGCTGTTCAAGCAAATGCTCATGGTCGCGGGTTTTGACCGCTATTACCAGATTACCAAGTGCTTTCGCGACGAAGATTTGCGCGCCGACCGCCAGCCCGAGTTCACGCAGATTGATATTGAAACCTCCTTCCTTGAAGAAGAAGACATCCGCGCGCTGGCGCAGGAGATGGTGTGCCTCGTCTTCCGTGAGGCGCTGGGCGTGGAGCTGGGCGAGTTCCCCGTCATGCCCTATGCCGAGGCCATGCACCGCTTTGGCTCCGACAAGCCCGACCTGCGCGTGAAGATGGAATTCACCGAACTGACCGACGCCATGCGCGACGTGGACTTCAAGGTGTTCAGCGGCCCGGCCAACGCCCCCGGCGGGCGCGTTGTGGCGCTGCGTGTGCCGGGCGGCGCGGCCATCAGCCGCAGCGAAATTGACGGCTACACCGAGTTCGTCAAGATTTACGGCGCGCGCGGGCTGGCGTGGATAAAAGTCAATGACGTGGCCGC
>ONTY01000056.1 GCA_900320815.1 uncultured Pseudomonadota bacterium | reverse complement strand
CACCGCCCTGTTGTATTTTATCAAGCAAACGACAGGCACTTACCTTCAGCGGAAGCAGCGGAAAACTCCATTATTTCATCCTGATATTGATATCGCCTGTAGAGGTTGTTATCTGGCATTTGCCGCCTGCAGATGTGTCAGGCACATGAATAGAACCGGTGGAAGATCGGGCAATGAAGATTTTTTCCGTTAGAAGCGTGCCGGACACATCTCCTGTCGTGGTCTGAATGGTAATCTGTCCCGCGTCACAATGGTCAAGAATCACATCTCCGGTGCTTCTCGCAATGGAGAAAGTGTCTGACGCGACGGTGTTTTTCAGCGTAATGTCGCCTGTGCTGCCGGTTGTAAGGAGATTCCGGCAGGTCATGTCAGTGATGCGGGTATCGCCCGTTTCAACCCTGACCGAAGCGGTTTCACGGCAGATAACGGATTGCATCAGAATCTCTCCGGTCGAAACGGACAAATCAATCTTTCCCGCTTTGACTCCGCTGAGCGTGATATCTCCCGTGTCGGTTATCATTTTCAACTCACCGTCAACAGAAGATTCAAATACAATATCTCCCGTGCTTGCCTTCATTCCGACGCTTCCAAAGGTCAACGCGGCTGGAACCGAAACGTCTCCCGTGCCGCTGTCAATGCGCAGGGATTCCAGTTGATCTGACGGAAGATATATTTTTAAGGAAACCGGTTTTGCAAAAAGGGTAATGTGGTCGTACCATTTCCGCGTATCCATTTCGGAAATTTGCAGCGTGCCATTTTCCGCACTGACCGAATGCTTTAACTTTTTCTGTTCCACGCAGATGACTTTGGAGACGTTGTCATCAGAAGCAAGCAGCACAATATCGGTTTCTTGGGTGTTGATTTTTATTTTTTCAAAATCCTCACTGACAATATACGTGTTTGTTTCATATTCCGTCTTGTCCAGCTTTGAAACGTCAAAATCCGAGATGAGCAGCACACCCATCAGAATCGCCAAACCAAGCGACGTGAGAACGGCGGCGGTTATCCATGCTGTTTTTTTCATTGCGCAGACTCCTTTCTGATAAATCTGGATTTAATCCAGAGCATAGCTTTCTTGGTGAGAATCAAAACTCCCTTTGAAGCGGCTAAGCATCCGAAAAAACCAAAAACCGAGAGGCCGCCGGATAAGAATCCCGCACCCAGCATGGCAAAACGCCACACGCCGTCTTTTTTATACACCTCCATACTGATAATCGCGCGCTCCTGCTGAAAATCAGTGCCGCTGAGCGCGAATGTGAGTACATCCTGCCCGCCCTTGCGCATGGCAAGCGCGTGCGATGCAATATCATGCATCGTGCCGCTGCCGTCGATGCTGGCGGTAAAGACGAGTTTTTGAATGTTGGAAGGCAGTTTTGCCAACTGGCAGGCAAATTGTGCCTGTGCGCCCTGCGACGTGAACACAATTTCTCCACCCGGAGCGCGCGGCTGGTTGTAAAACACCATATACCGCTCGTCAGAGAGCTTTCCGTCTGCATCCACACCAAAGCAAGAAAAATCATAGGTGGCTCTGCCCTGCACCTGCATGGTGACTGTGAACTCCTGCTGCACGTTCACATATTGTTCCAGTTTGCCACGCATTCCGCGTTGTGCCTGCATTGTGTGCTCCTTTCTCCAGGTTCATATTTGCCTGTGCTGGCAAAAATCAAGATTTTCATTCACGCCGGTCGCCCCAAAATGCAGCAGTGCACCATGTGTATGCCTCGCCAGCGCATGCAGCCCGCTGGTTACAGGTGTTTCGTGGCAAATGATGGTGTGCGCCCAGTCGTCCGCGTGGAAATTGTAAAGAAAATTGGCGATGCCTTCGCCATAATTGTCGGTAAAGCTGAAGCGCCGCTCGATGCTGCCCCATAATTCAATGGGCGAGCGTGTTGTTGCGGCATTCATCACCCGCGCCGCTGTGCGCTGTTGCAGAGCCAGCGCCAGTTTGAATGCTGGGAACATAAACTCGCCTGTACCTAAAACCAGTACCGGCGCCCCAGTGGGCAGTGCACTCAAACGCCTTGTCCAACGCGCAAGGCATTCATTATTCAGGGACAAACGATGCGTGATGCCACAGCGCCCAAAGCCCCCATCGCCCAGTGGCGCGGGCGAGGTCGCTTGTGCCATTGTTTCCAACGCTGCCTTCGGCGCTTCATTTTCATGTGGCACAAACTCCCACTCGCCGTGCAGCAGCGCGGTGCGACTGGCAGGCAACTGGCAGTTTTGCTGCCAGCTCTCACGTGCGGCTTGGCTGCTGAAATCGGTCAGACACAGCACATGCACGCATTCCAGCTTGGGCGCCAGGCGCAGGCAAAGCTGGGTGAGATTGAGCAGCGTGCGCCCTGTGCTCATTTCATCGTCCACCAATACCAGAGCACGCATTTTTGCCAGCTGCGTTCGAAACTCTTGGTTTGGCGGCAGCATCAGCCATTGTTGCGGGGCATGGCTGTGGGGTTCGGCAAAATCAAACGCTTCGGTATCGCATATTTGATGGCGAGTGCTGTGCAAAAACAGTGCCGACGCTCCTGGATGCTGCGCCTGCCAGACCTCAAATATGCCTTGCCCTAGCGCCGTTGCCGTTTCTGCCATGCCAATAAATAAGACTGGCTGCGGCATATCGGGCGGCAGCATGGCGGCCAAGCGCACGTGCGTTGCAGCCATTTTCTCCGGCGCAACTGGCAGGTGCTTGCCCAGCACTTTGGAGAGGAATAAAAAAGCGCGCCGCGGATTGCGGCGCGCAGCAAAGGTGAAAAGTTCGTGCGGCGGCAAAAGGCTTTTACCAATATGCACGCGCAGCATTCCGGCAGGTAGGGCGGCAGTGAGCGTGGTTGGCATGCGTTCTCCGAAAAAAGCTGCCGCCCTTGACCCGTTTACCCGTTTACAGGTGCGGCAGGATTTGTGGCAGCAAATCCTGAAAGGTGCGCCCGGAGCTGTTTTCTCCAATGGCGTGCATTTTCCATTCGCCATTATGGCGATAGACTTTTGCCATGATTTGCGCGGTATGGCTGCCTTGCACGCTCAGGTTGTAGCGCGCCAGCTCTTTGCCATTGGCCTGGTTGACGAGACGGCAAAAGGCGTTTTCCACGCGCGAGAAATTTTGCCCGGTAAAACTGTTGACGGTAAATATCAGCGATTTCACGTTGGCAGGCACTTGAGCAAGGTTGACGATGATTTGTTCATCGTCGCCTTCGCCTTCGCCTTCGCCAGTGAGGTTATCGCCCGTGTGGCGCACGCTGCCATCTTTGCTGCGCAACTGGGCAAACCAAATAGCGTCAAGCAGGTTCTTCCCTTCGTCAAACATCAGGCACGAGGCGTCCAAGTCAATGCTGCCGCCACCTCCGCCGCCGCCCAAAAGCCCTTTGAGCAGGCCGCCGCCGGAAGATTTGGCTACATCCCAGCCCAGCCCCATGATGACGGTACCCAGTGCGCCGCCAGCTTCCTTTTCCAGGCTAATTTTCTGGCCTTTTTGCAGATTGATTGCCATTGCACCGGCTCCCGCACTTTATTCAAAGCTGCTGCTGTCCAGCCCCAGCGCAGCGCAAATCTGCTCAACCGCGCGGCGCTCGGTGGCGTCAAAATTGCCATCTGCCTTGGCGATGGCCACGCACACGCGCACGATGATGTGCGCTTCGGGTTTGCCTTTGAAGACGGCGATTTTTTGCAGCGTTTCGCCCACGGCAATACTGTTGTCAAATTCAAAACGCTGCGTGGCCTGGTTGAAGATGGTGATGACGCTGTCGGCATCAAACACGCTCAGTTGCTCAGAGTTCTTAACGTACCCCAGCAGCTTTTGCTTTTCCTCTGCGCTGACGCTGCCGTCAGCATAGGCAATCATGGCAGCGCCTGAAACGATGGCCTGCAACAGGTCTTTGGAGCGGAATTTCTTGACTTCCGCCGTCAGCGAGGTGCTGATGTCGCCAACCGATTTTTTGATGGTGTCAAAAATAGACATTTGAGTTTCTCCGCCGCAGACTACGGCCTAGTGTTTACCGTTGATTTTCTCGCCCAGCCAGGATACAAAGCTGTTGCGGTTGCGTGAGCAGATAATGACTTTGCCCTGGCCGGAAAACTTTAATACGATGCCTTCACCGCTGACAACGCTGTTGACGAGGTTGCCAAGCAGTCCACTGCCGCGCCTGGTGCTCATCGAGAGCGAATAGCGCAAACGGCTATCCCAGGCGATGACGTGGCCGTTATCAATAATGGTTTCACGGCTCGGCAATACGTCCAGTGTGAACAGTGCGCCAAAGCCGGAAACCACTATTTGCCCTTGCCCGCTGGAGCGACCAATGAAAAAGCCGCCCGTTTGCCCAAACAGCGCGCCACCTACGCTTTGCAATTGCGCCACGACATCGACGCCGTCAGTGGCGGCGACATAGGCATCGTCAGCAATGCAGTACTGCTCTGCGCCCACGTCCAGCACCTGCAGGGCGCCGGGCAGCTTGGGCGCGAGCAGGCAATCGCCGCTGCCGCGCTTCGCAGTGATTTGCTGCTGGAAAAAGCTCTCGCCATTGGCCAGGCGCCGAAACGTGGCTTGCAGCAGCCCGCCTTGTATGCGGGCGCGCAGGTCAAGCGTGTCTTCCATCATCACCATTGCGTCGCTTTCGCAGAAAACGCTTTCGCCACGCTGCAAACGAACGTGCAAAAACGGGTCAATATCGCCTGTGACGGTGAAGGTGGGCACAGCAGACAGTTCCTTATTTGGGAAGGCGCAGGCGCAGCCTCAGACGTTGACGCCGTAGTTTTGTGCCAATGGCCCAAGGCCGCCAGCAAAGCCTTGACCGATGGCTTTGAATTTCCAGTCGCCGCTGTGGCGATAGATTTCGCCAAAAATCATGGCTGTTTCCACGCTGAAATCTTCCGAGAGGTCGTAGCGTACAATTTCCTGGCCATTGTCCGCGTTCACGCAGCGAATAAACGCGGAGGACACTTGCCCGAAGTTTTGCCCGCGTGTCTGCGCGTCATGAATGGTGACGCACACGGCGATTTTTTCCACATCGGCGGGCACGGCGGACAGGTTCACATTGATGGTTTCATCATCGCCCTCGCCCTCGCCGGTGCGGTTGTCGCCGGTGTGCTCCACGGAGCCGTCTGAAGATTTTGTCTGGTTGTAGAAAATGAAATCTGCGTCGCTGCGCACTTTGCCGGAAGCATTCAGCAAAAATGCGCTGGCATCCAGATCAAATGCGGCGCCGTCAGTCACGCGCACATCCCAGCCCAGGCCGATGGTCATTTTTGACATGGCCGGGGCTTCTTTACTCAAATTGACGTTGCCGCCTTTTTGCAAACTGATTGCCATAAGGGTGTTCTCCTTGGATGGGGAAAAAGAAAGTGCACGCGCAGTCAGCGCGCAGGGGCAAATTTTACACGCCAAATACCCAACTGCTTGGGCGTGCCATCATTGCCACGCCATGACACAACACACCATTTTTTCTGCGCGCCGCGCGCGCCTGGCCGCGCAGCTTGGCGCTGGCGGCGTTGCCATCATTCCTACGGCGCCAGAGCAGCGCCGCAACCGTGACAGCGATTACCCCTACCGGCACGACAGCTATTTTTATTACCTCACGGGCTTTGCCGAGCCGGATGCCTGGCTGGTGCTGGATGCTGCTGGGCGCAGCACGCTCTTTTGCCGCCCCAAAGATGAGGAGCGCGAAATCTGGACCGGCCTGCGTCTGGGGCCACAGGCGGCGCCCGCTGCGCTGGGTGTGGAGGCGGCATACAGCGTGGATGAGCTAGAGCAGCGCCTGCCGCAGCTGCTGGCGGGTGCGCAGGCGCTGTGGCTGCCCTTTGGCGTGCATCAGGGGCTTTTTGAGCGCGCTGAGGGCTGGCTGGAGGAGCTTCGCGCCAAGGCGCGCGCCGGCGTGCAGCCGCCTGCGCAGTTGCGCGATGTGTGCGCGCTGCTCGATGAGATGCGGCTCATCAAAGACGGCGATGAGCAGCGCCTTATGCGGCGTGCTGGCGCCATCAGCGCCGCCGGGCACGTGCGCGCCATGCGCCGCTGCGCTGCCATGCTGCGCGCTGGGCAGCAGCCGTGCGAATACCACCTGGAAGCTGAGTTGCTGCACGCCTTCCGCGACGCGGGCGCGCAGGGTGTGGCCTACCCCAGCATCGTCGCGGCGGGCGCTAACGCCTGCGTGCTGCACTATCCGGCGGGCAGCGCGCCGTGCCGCGAGGGGGACATCGTGCTCATTGACGCGGGCTGCGAACTGGACGGCTACGCCGGCGACATCAGCCGCAGCTTTCCGGCAGGAGGGCGCTTCACCGCGCCGCAGCGCGCGCTCTATGAGGTGGTGCTGGCGGCGCAGCAAGCGGCCATTGACGCCTGCCGCGCTGGCGCGCGCTTTGACGCGCCGCACAACGCCGCGCTTGCCATCCTCACCCAGGGGCTGCTTGATTTGGGGCTGATTGACCGCCGCCGCCACCCCGACGTGCAAACGGCGCTGGCGCAGCGCGCCTATCTGCCCTTTTATATGCACCGCACCAGCCACTGGTTAGGTATGGATGTGCACGACTGCGGCAGCTACACCGAAGCAGGTGAAAAGGGCGCCGCGCGCATCCTGCACCCTGGCATGGTGCTCACCATCGAGCCTGGCCTGTATGTGCGCCCCGCCGAGGGAGTGCCTGAACGCTACTGGAACACCGGTATCCGCATTGAAGACGATGCCATCGTCACTGACGCAGGCTGCGAGCTCATCACGCGCGACGTGCCGGTCGAGCCAAACGACATTGAGGCGCTGATGCGTCAGGATTATATACTCCACAAGTAAATCATTGCTTACCCGCTGAATAAGCGGGCATTGGCTTATATACCAAATCACTTCTGGCACAATGCAAGAAGACATTCTTTCGCGCTGGAAGAATTCACTTAGGTTGGAATTTTCCTTTGAGAAACAAGGACTTTCAGGCTCTCTTGGGCGGCTTGCAAAAATCCCGGCCTTTTGCTCGCAGCGCCTCGGGCCAGCGAATGGCAGGTGGCGCAGCTGCAAAAGCTACCGGCAAAAAAAGGGAGAGTCCCCGAACAGCCCGTCCCGCAGCGCCACCGTTTGCCGAAGAAGACGCGTCACCCCTGGCGCGGGCACAAAAAAGCCCCGCTCCAAAAGGAGCGGGGCGGTATGCTTGGTGCCAAGAGAGGATACGAGCCATGTCCACAACAGCATGAAAATAAAGGAATTTTTTCGCTAAGGTTTTGTGCTGTTGCTAGGTTTGTTGCTAGGAATCGCGACGCTACCCTTCCAATGCTTGAGCAGCGCCACGATTGAGAGTCTATCTGATACCCACTGCCGCAGCCAAACCCAGCCCCGCCAGCGTGCAGCACCTTCTGCAGGATGCTGCGCAAGGACAGCAAAAAGGCGCTGGAAGCACTCAGTCTCTTGCCACGAAAACCGCAGCAGTGCTCTCGATAGCGCGCTTACCCTCTTCGCCTGCTCTCATGAAGTTTTCCAAAAGCGCTGCTGCACGCGGTTGCAA
>ONTY01000113.1 GCA_900320815.1 uncultured Pseudomonadota bacterium | reverse complement strand
GCACATCCACAGCCAGGCGCACGCCTTGTGCGCCTTGGGCGCTCAAGCGCAACGCTGCGGCTTGCCCGCCACTTGCCAAGGGCTGCCAGGCCAGCAGCGCCGCAGCGTCGTCTGCCGTAGCGGCGGCGGTTGGGGTGCGTGCGGCGCCGATGCGCAGCGCCTCGCTCTTGGCTGGCTGTGCGGCCAGCACTTTGGTGGCGTCCAGCGCGCCCAGCGCAATTTCTACGGCAGCGTCGGCGGCAAGGGCTGGCTGCGCCGTCGCGTGTGCCTTGGTGTGCACGCTGGCGGCCTTGGTGGTGGCGGTGTCCAGCGGCTCGATGCGGTCAGCGGCAAACACCACCGATGTGTCGTAGCGCGTGTCGGCAGCGTTGCTGTTGTCGCCGCCGCTGCTGCCACACGCGGCCAGCGTGGCACTGGCAGCCAGCGCCACAGCGCCCCAGGCGGCGCGACGCGTGAAGAGGGTGGATGAAATATTCATCATGGAAGGCTCCTGCATATTCCAAAACAACACAGAACATGAAAAAAGGACAGCCACTGGCGCTGCGCTATCAGCCGCAGCGCACCGCCGCCACACGCTGCGCCACGTCAATGACAACGTTCACACGCCCGCGCTTGAACTCCTTGGTCACGGATTGCCCCACATGCAGCAGTCGCACTTCATCGGCACCGGCCAGCTGCAGCGCGCGCACCAGCGTTGCCTGTCCCTCGTACGACTGACCAACGAGTGCCTGCGCCGCTTGCGAGCTGCATTGCAAGCGCGGCGCCACGCCGCTGCTGAGCACCACGGTGTCGGTGCTGCCGCTGGCGGCGGCTTTTGCGGCTGCTGGCGCCTCGGGCGTCTGTGCCGCGCATGCCGCCAGCGCCCACGATGCAGCACACGCCGCACCAGCCAACGTTGCCAGCCGCTGGGCAGGTTTGAGCGCCGGTGCGTTGTGCCGGCTGCCAGGGATTTCACTGCGCATCGATGTCATTGCAAACTCCCGCCCCAAGTGGGCGCCAAAAAACAAAAAACAAAAACCGCCCCAGGCGGTGCGGTGGGCGTGATTGTCGCTGCAATTGCTGCGACTGCTGATGCGCTGTATGAGAGAGAGGGGTATTTCTCTATTGCCCGCATACCATGCGGGCAGCAGAGTGTTGTATTTATGGGTATTCGGATACATACCGTTTAGCCATTCGAGAAGCTGTTCACGCGCAACCGGCGGTAGGCGTGCTGTGCCGCAGTGAGGCCGCCATAGTCTGCGTAGCTGCCAGCGGTGGTGCCGTTGCGCCGCGCGCTGTGCTGCTCGCGCGCAATGGAAAACAGCATTCCCAGCGCCAGCCCCAGCGTCACCATTGCCGTGCCACCGTAGCTGATAAACGGCAGCGGCACTCCCACCACGGGCAAAATGCCGCTGACCATGCCCATATTGACAAACGCATAGGTGAAAAAAATCATGGCAATGCTGGCCGCCAGCAGTCGCGCAAACACGGTGTGCGCGTTTGTCGCAATGGCCAGCGCGCGCAAAATCAGCATCACAAAGCAGGCGATGAGCACTAGATTGCCCACCAGGCCAAACTCCTCGGAAAATGCGGCAAAAATAAAGTCCGTGGTTCGCTCCGGAATGAACTCCAAATGCGTTTGCGTGCCCTGCATGAAGCCTTTGCCATAAAAGCCGCCCGAGCCAATGGCAATCATCCCCTGCAGCGTGTGGAAGCCCTTGTTCAGCGGGTCGCGCATCGGGTCCAGCAGCGTGCATACGCGCTGGCGCTGATATTCATGTAGAAAATGCCAATCGACGCCATCCGCGCACAGCGGCTGCTGGTACACAATGAGCAGCGCAATGCCAATGGCCGCAGCCAGCAGTGGCGGCAGCACCAGCGGCCACGGCAAGCCGGCAAAGAAAATCACAGACAGCCCGGCTGCCAGCACCAAAAGAGCGGTGCCCAAATCTGGCTGACGCACAATCAGCCCCGCCGCCAGCCCCAGCAGCGCAAAGGCTGCCATAAAATTGAATGCGCCGCGTCGCCCCTCTCGTTTTTGAAACCACCACGCCAGCATCAGCGGCATGGCAATTTTCATCAGTTCGCTGGGCTGAATCACAATGCCCACATTAATCCAGCGCTGCGCCCCTTTTTTTGTAATTCCCGCCACCGCCACGGCCACCAGCAGCGCCACGCCCACGCTGTAGAGCGGCACCGCCAGATGCATGAGGCGCTGCGGCGGCACTTGCGCGACGATGAACATCAGGCAGGCGGCCAGCAGCATGTTGCGCGCGTGGTCGGCAAAGCGCGTGCCGTGGTCGTGACCGGTGGAGTACATCGCCAGCAGCCCAAGGCTGCACAGCAGCGCGATGGCCAGCAGCAGCGTGCCATCAAAGCCGCGCAGCAGCGGCAGCAGGCGCTGCGAGAGAGGGGGTTTTTCAAACACAACGGACATATGCCGCAATTATCAAGGCGCAGGCAGCGCGTATGGCGCAGTGCAGCATGGCGGCGTGGCAGGCTCCAAAATGTTTGGGGAGTCGCTGGGGTATCTTTTTGTTGCCCGCGTTTTATGCTCTTTATTGTGAACTTGATATAGGAGTATTTAGAGTTCAAGCTGCGCACGCGCCAGCTCTACCCACAGCCACTCGCTGGCGTCGCGCGCGCTGTGGTGGGCGGCGCGCTCAATCAGGGTGATGGCTTCGGGCAAGTTGCCCTCGCCCAGCAGCAGCAGCGCCTGCGCTGCTTCGTGCAGCACGGCGGGGCAGGTGGGAGCGGCCTGCACAGCGGTGCGCAGGTGCAGCAAAGCGGCGCCTTCGCGCACGCCATAGCCCATGAGCGCGCCGATGGCGCCAAGGGTGTTGATGAGGCTGGCGTGGAGCAGCCCGAGCGTCAGGTGCGCGAAGGGATGCGTGGCATCCAGCAGCAGCGCCGTGCGCAGCGCCGCCAGCGCAGGTGCCACAAAGCCTTGCGAGAGCGCGGGGGCGATACCGCCAAAGCGCACGTATTGCGTCAGCGCCCAGCCCTGCCAGAACCAGGCGCCAGCCTCGCGCGGGGCAAAGGCGGCAAAGGTGCAGGCGCGCATGTGCAGGCGCAGCAGCAGCCGCAGCCGCTCGCCGCTGCTGTGCTCCACCGGCCGGGCGTGGCAGGCGCTGGCGCGGCACGCCAGCGCCGCACCGCGCACGCCTGGCAGTGCATGGCCGGTGTGCTGTGCGCGCTCGAGCAGCCCGGTGTGAAACAGTGCCCAGCCGTCGAGCAGTGCGTCATCCGTGGGGCAGGGCAGGGCATCGGCGGTGTGCAGCGCGCTCCAGTGCGCGCGCACGCGCTCGCGAGTGAAAGAAAACTGCCCCACGCAGGGCGCCTGCATCCAGTGCCTCATCGTGCGCCTCCCGGGCAGCGCAGGCAGGTGGCAGGTGGTCTGGTGCCGGAGTGTCCGGCGCCAAGAGGAAGCCGTGCAGATGTCAGAGGGTTCATGCTCATGGGGCGCCGCTGGCGCTGTGGCGTGAGAGGACGCTGCAATAATTGTGGCGCAGGGCGGCAGTGCCAATGGGCTGTGCGCCTTTTTTTCACGTTTTTCTTTGTCCCTTGTCTTCAATTCCCATGATTCTCGTCACCGGCGGCGCCGGCTTCATCGGCAGCAACTTTGTGCTGGACTGGCTGGCAGAGCGCGAGGAGCCAGTGCTCAACCTGGACGCGCTCACCTACGCGGGCAACCTTGCCAACCTTGAACCCTTGAGCGGCGATGCGCGCCACACCTTTGTGCACGGCGACATCGGCGACGGCGCGCTGGTCGCCCGCCTGCTGGCGGAGCACCGCCCGCGCGCCGTGGTGCACTTTGCCGCCGAAAGCCATGTGGACCGCTCCATCACGGGCGCCGCCGCCTTTCTGGAAACGAATGTCATGGGCACGTTCCGCCTGCTGGAGGCAGTGCGCGCGCACTGGAATGCACTGCCGCAGGAAGAAAAGGAGGCGTTCCGCTTTGTGCACGTTTCCACCGACGAGGTCTACGGCTCGTTGGCGCCGGATGCGCCGGCGTTTACCGAGCAGCACCCCTACGAGCCCAACAGCCCCTACAGCGCCAGCAAGGCGGGCAGCGACCATCTGGCGCGCGCCTGGCACAGCACCTACGGCCTGCCCACCATCACCACGCACTGCTCCAACAACTACGGGCCGCTGCATTTCCCGGAAAAGTTCATCCCGCTGCTCATCGTCAATGCGCTGGCGGGCAAGGAATTGCCCATTTATGGCGACGGGCAGCAGGTGCGCGACTGGCTGTATGTGGGCGACCACTGCAGCGCGCTGCGCCGCGTGCTGGAGGCGGCGCGCCCGGGCAGCGTCTACAACATCGGCGGCTGCAACGAAAAAACCAATCTGGACATCGTTCACGCCGTGTGCGCGCTGCTGGATGAATTGCGCCCGCGCGCCGATGGCGCGAGTTACGCGCAGCAGATTCGCCACGTCACGGACCGCCCCGGGCACGATAGGCGCTATGCGATTGACGCCAGCCTGATTGAGCGCGAACTGGGCTGGCGCCCGGCGCAGACCTTTGAAAGCGGCCTGCGCCTCACAGTGCAGTGGTATCTGGAGCATCCGCAGTGGGTGCAGCAGGTGCAAAGCGGCGTATACCGCCAGTGGATAGATGCCAATTACGGCAATCGTGGCGGGCAGGCATGACCATACTCCTGTTTGGCAAGAACGGGCAGGTGGGCTGGCAGTTGCAGCGCGCGCTTGCCCCTTTGGGTGAAGTCGTCGCGCTGGATCGCGCCGGCGCCGATGGCTTGTGCGGCAATCTGGAAGATGTGGAAGGCGTCGCCGCCACGGTGCGCGCGCTGCACCCGCGCGCCATCGTCAATGCCGCCGCCTACACCGCCGTGGACAAGGCGGAGGGCGAAGCCGAACTCGCGCAGCGCATCAACGCCGACGCGCCCGCTGCGCTGGCGCGCGCAGCTCATGAATGCGGCGCGCTGCTGCTGCACTACAGCACCGATTACGTGTTTGACGGCAGCGGCAGCGCCGCGTGGAGAGAGGACGACGCCTGCGCGCCACTGAACGCCTATGGCGCCAGCAAGCTCGCGGGCGAGCGCGCCATCCAGCAAAGCGGCTGCGCGCACTTGATATTCCGCACAAGCTGGGTCTATGCCGCGCGCGGCGCCAACTTTGCGCGCACCATGCTGCGGCTGGCCGCCGAGCGCGACAGCCTGCAAGTCATCGCTGACCAGTGGGGCGCGCCCACGGGCGCGGAACTGATTGCTGACGTGAGCGCGCACGCGCTGGCGCAAACGCTGGCGCAGCCGGAAAAGGCCGGGCTGTATCACCTCGCAGCCGCCGGCGAAACAAACTGGCTGGACTATGCGCGCTTTGTGCTGGAGTGCGCCGCCGCGCAGGGCGCTCCAATCAAGGCGCGCGAAGTGCTGCCGATTACGACGGACAAATGGCCGTCTGCCGCGCGCCGCCCGCTCAATTCACGGCTGGATACCAGCTGCCTGCGCCGCACCTTTGGCCTGACGCTGCCGCCCTGGCAGCAAGGCGTAGCGCGCGCCGTTTCTACAATGATTTCTTTCCCAAAAACGCCATAAAACATTATGACTGACCGCAAAGGCATTATTTTGGCGGGCGGCGCGGGCACGCGCCTGCACCCGGCAACGCTGGCCATTAGCAAACAGCTTCTGCCCGTGTAT
>ONTY01000020.1 GCA_900320815.1 uncultured Pseudomonadota bacterium | reverse complement strand
GGCGCTGCCCAGCACCTCGTCCCCCGCCCATACGGCGATGGTGCGCGCGCCGCTGCCCAGCACTTGCAGCGCAGTTTTGAGCATCTTGGCGCCCATCAGGCGCAGCTTGGCGCGCGGGGCGTAGTGGCCAAGTGCCTCTTGCGCTTCCTGCTCGACGGTTTTGGGCAGGGCGTCGCGCCCGATGAGTGCGGCGCCCGCTGTGCGCTCAATGGCCTCGCGCGCCAGCGCGCCGGGGCGCAGCAGCACAAGCGGGGTGCGCGTGCACTCCACGATGCTGGACTCAATGCCCACTGGGCAGGCGCCGCCGTCCAGCACCAGCAGCGCCTCGCCAAACTCGTCAATCACATGCGCCGCGCATGTGCTGCTGGCGCGGCCAAAGCGGTTGGCGCTGGGGCTGGCCAGCCCGGCAATGCCGCGCGCCGCGCACGCCGCCAGCAGCCGCTGCGCGGCAGGGTGCGCTGGGCTGCGCAGGGCAATGGTGGGCTGCGCGCCGGCGGCTTCTTCGGCCACGCCAGCGCGGCGCGGTAGCACCAGGGTCAGCGGGCCGGGCCAAAACGCTGCCATCAGCCGCTGGGCCGCTGGCGGCACGCTGGCGGCAAAGTGCGCGGCTGCCGCCGCATCGGCCACGAGGATGGGCAGGGCGTGCGCGGCGGGACGCTCTTTGAGGGCGAACAGGCGCCGGATGGCGGCAGGCTGCGCGGGGTCAGCGGCGAGGCCGTAGACGGTTTCGGTGGGCAGCGCGACGGCTTCACCGGCGGCAAGTTGTGCGGCAGCCTGCCCGGCTGCGCTGTCAAGGGCGCCGGGAGCGGTGCAGTCAAGAATTGGCATGGGGAAAAAGCTCCTTCGCTCAAAACGGCGCAATGCCCAGCAGACTGGCGGCGCGCAGCGCCTGGCGGCGCGCCTGCTGCGCGCTGGCTGCGGTGAAGGTGAGGTGTCCCATCTTGCGCCCTGCACGCGCCTCGCGCTTGCCATACAGGTGCAGGTGCGCGCCGGGCAGCGCCAACACCTGCGCCCACGGCGGCGTGCGCGGCTGGCCGCTGGCGTCAAACCACACCTGACCCAGCAGGTTGAGCATGACGGCGGCGCTGTGCTGGCTTGGTGCAGGCAGCGGCAGGCCGGCGAGGGTGCGCACCTGCAATTCAAATTGCGAGACGTCGCAGGCGTTGATGCTGTAGTGCCCGCTGTTGTGCGGGCGCGGCGCCATTTCGTTGACGATGAGGCTGTCGTCGTCAAGGATGAAGAACTCCACGCACAGCACGCCGCTGTAGTCCAGCGCGCGGGCAATGTCCTCGGCGGCTGCCTGCGCCTGCTGCGCCAGCGCGGCGGGCACGTTGCCCTCGTAGACCTCGCTGGCCGCCAGGATGCCGGCGCGGTGCGTGTTGCGCTGCACCGGCAGGTGCACGCACTGTCCATCAGCGCCGCGCGCCACGATGACGGAGCACTCGGCGGCCAGTGGCAGCATTTGCTCGAGCACGCAGGGCGCGCGCCCCAGCGCCTCCCAGGCGTCTGCCAGCGCGGTGCGCGAGCGCACGCGCGCCTGCCCCTTGCCGTCGTAGCCCAGCCGCGCTGTTTTGAGCACGCCCGGCAGCAGCGTGGGGGGCACAGCGGCCAAATCTGCCTCGCTGGCGATGGACATAAACGGCGCGGGCGGCACGCCAGAGGATTGGCGCGCGCAGCGGGCAAACAGCTCTTTTTCGCGGCGCCGGTCTTGCGCAATGGCAACCGCTGCCGCCCCTGGCGCTAGGCGGCAGCGTCCGGCCAGCGCCTGCAGCGCGGCAGCGGGCACGTTTTCAAACTCCACGCTCACCGCCGCGCAGCTGGCAGCGAGTGCGTCCAGTGCCGCTGCGTCGTCCCAGGCAGCGCAGATGTGGCGCTGCGCCACGGCGCCCGCCGGGCTGTGCGCGTCCGGGTCAAGCACCACCACGTCATAGCCCATCGTCTGCGCGGCGTGGCAGAACATGCGCCCAAGCTGCCCGCCGCCGAGCATTCCAAGCGTGGCGCTGCCGGGCGGCAGCAACTGAGAAGCAGCGGCACTCATGGCGCCGGGGGAGGCAAGGTGGTGGAGCGCGCCGCCTGCGCCTTCTGCGCGCGCCATGCTGCCAGGCGCTGGCGCAAGTCAGCGTCATCCACCGCCAGCATTTGCACCGCGCACAGCGCCGCATTGGCCGCGCCCGCCGCGCCGATGGCGAAGGTGGCCACCGGCACGCCGCGCGGCATTTGCACGATGGAGTGCAGCGAGTCCAGCCCCTGCAGATGGCGGCTTGGCACCGGCACGCCCAGCACGGGCAGCAGCGTCTTGGCCGCGAGCATTCCGGGCAGGTGCGCCGCGCCGCCCGCGCCCGCGATGATGGCGCGCAGCCCCCGCCCAGCGGCGCTTTCAGCGTAGGCAAACATATCGTCTGGCGTGCGGTGTGCAGAAACCACCCGCGCCTCGTGCGGCACGGCGAAGTGCGTGAGGATTTGCACCGCGTGCTGCATGGTGTCCCAGTCGCTGCCAGAACCCATGACCACGCCAATCAGGGGGGCGTCATTGCTTTGTAAGGCGCTCATGCACAATGCCTTCATCGTGAAATTGAAAGCGGAATTTTGCCTTCCGCCGCCAAAAATGATTGATGTTGATTTGAGCAATTTCGAAGCCCAGGTGCTCAGCGCCTCCACCCACACCCCCGTGCTGCTGGACGTGTGGGCGCCTTGGTGCGGGCCGTGCCAGAGCCTTGCGCCCACGCTCGAGGCGCTGGAAGCCGAATACGCCGGGCGCTTCGTGCTCGCGCGCCTGAACGCTGACGAAGTGCCGCAAATTGCCGCGCAACTCTCGCAAATGCTTGGCGTGCGCTCCATTCCGCTGTGCGTGCTGTTTGCCGGCGGGCAGCCGGTGGACGCCTTTGTGGGCGCGCAGCCGGCAGAGAGCATCCGTGCCTTTTTGGACAAGCACGTGCCCAGCGAAGACGCCATCGCCGCCGAGGGACAAAGCAGCGAGGCCGACGCGCTGCTGGCCGCTGGCGACACGCAGGCTGCGCTGGCGATGCTCGCCGCTGCCCTCACCCAGGACCCGGCAAACGACGACGTGCGTGCGCGCTACGTGCGCCTGCTCATTGAAACCGGCGCGCTGGCGCAGGCTGCCGAGGCGCTGCGCGAGCCTTTGGGGCGCGAGCCGCAGCCGCTGCGCTTTGCCGCACTGCGCTGCTGGCTGGATGCCCGCGAGTTCGTCGCCAGCGCCCATGAGCGCGCGCACTGGCAGCCGCAGCAGTTTGACGAGTTGATTGCCGCTAGCGCGCGCGACTTTGAAGCGCGCCTGCAAAAGGCGCACGTGCTCATGGACGCCCAGCAGTGGGAGGCGGCAATGGATGAGCTGCTGGAAGTGGTCATGCGCGACAAAGCCTGGGGCAACGAAGCCGCGCGCCGCCACATCGTCGCCATTTTGGAAATCCTCAGCGAGGCCCCGGCGCCGGAAGCCCCCGCGCCCGCCGCCGAAAGCAGTGCCGAGGGCGCCATCCACCTCACCGGCCATCAGGCTGCCGACGCCAGCCCGCAGGCGCAGCTCATCTCGCGCTATCGCCGGCGCCTGTCAATGGCGCTGCACTGACCGTTCAAGCCGCCTACTCCCCCGCCGCCTTCGGCAGCCCAAACGCCAGCGCGCCCAGCGCGCCCTGGGCGATGGCATACAGCCCGTAGACCATGCCGGCGCCCACAGCCGCATCGGCGGCAACGCCAAAGGGCGCCAGCGCCAGCGCGGCAGCGGCTTCGCGTGTGCCCCAGCCGCCAACGCTGGCGGGCAGCGCGGCCATGAGGAAGATGGGCGCGATGGCAAACGCCCACACCGCCAGCGGTTGCTGCACACCCAACGCCAGCGCACCGCAGGCGAGCGCAGCGGCAGAGAGCAGCTGCACAGCGGCGCTGACAAACGCCTGCCAGCGCATTTGCTGGCCAAAGTCGGGGCACTGCGCGGCCTGCGCGAGGGGAGTGAGCAGGCGTGCGAGGCGTCCCTGCGCCGTGCCCGGCGTGTTCACGCGCCGCAGCAGAGGCGGCAACGCCCAAGGGAGCGCGAGCAGTGCAGCGGCAGCACACAGGGCAAGCGCGGCGAGCAGCGCAGCGCGCATGTGCAACGCCGCACCCAAGGGAGTTGCACACGCTGCCGTGCCAAGCGCGCCGATGACGCAGAGCATCCACACGCCGCTGACGCGGTCCAGCAGCACAGACCAGCCAGCGGCAGCAGTCGTGCCCGGTGCATCAGGCGCAGCGCGCTGCAGCACCACGGCGCGGTACACGTCGCCGCCAAGCACAGCGCCGGGCAGCAGCGCGTTCAGGCCAATGGCCTGGAAGTACCAGCGGCAGGCATCGCGCACCCCCACACGCGCCGCACCCAGCCACGCGGCCAGCGCGCGCCAGCGCAATGCAGAGGCAAGGTTGGAGGCAATGGCCGCCAGCAGCCCGGCGGCCAGCCACCGCCAATGCGCCCCGTGCAGGCGCGCCAGCACGCGCGCTGGCTCGGCCAGCCAGAGCACAGCGGCCAGCAACGCCAGCCCGATGGCGGCGCGCAGCAGGGTTTTGGCTGGGCGGCTCACACGTTCACAGCATCAGCCGTTTGACTGATACTCTTCTTATCAGCATCTTCTTGCCAGCTTTTTACGCCGGCAACCGTCTGATACTCCTTTGCCCAGTACTGCACACCGCCACCCTGGTGATACACGCGCGTGAGCATTTCGCCAATCAGCCCGGTCACCACCAATTGCACGCCAACGACCAGCAGCAGCACGGCAGCCAGCAGCATGGGGCGCTGGCCGATGTTCTCGCCCATGAGTTTGACGCCCAGCAGCCAGCAGAGCATGAGAAAGCCGGGCGCCGCCAGCCACAGGCCGAGGCCGCCGATGGCGTGCAGGGGCCTTTGGCGGTAGCGCATCAGAAACACCATGAGGATGAGGTCAAGGATGACGCGAAAAGTGCGGTCAATGCCGTATTTGGACGCGCCGCTGGTGCGCGCGTGGTGGCGCACGGGCACTTCGGCGATGCGCGCGCCCGCGTCGCGCGCCAGCGAGGGGATGAAGCGGTGCAACTCGCCGTAGAGGTGGATGCGGTCAATGATGTGGCGGCGGTAGGCCTTGAGCGCGCAGCCGTAGTCGTGCAGCCGCACGCCAGTGACGCGCGAGATGAGCCGGTTGGCGATGCGCGAGGGCAGGCGGCGCGAGAGCGCGGCGTCCTGCCGGTCTTTGCGCCAGCCGCTGACCATGTCGATGCTCTGGTCGCCATCCAGCTGCTGCAGCAGCAGCGGAATGTCGCCCGGCTCGTTTTGCAGGTCAGCGTCCAGCGTGACGACGTAGCGCCCCCTCACGCGCTCAAAGCCCGCCTGCAGCGCGCTGGACTGCCCGTAGTTGCGCGCCAGCAGCACCGGGCGCAGCCAGGGGCGGCGTTCAGTATCGTCGGCCAGCGCGCACAGGCGCTGGCCGCTGCCGTCCTCCGAGCCGTCGTCCACGGCAATGAGTTCAAAGCGCCACGGCTGCCCCTGCATGGCGGCGGCGATGCGCTCCACAAGGGCGTCAACGTTGCCGATTTCGTTGTAGACGGGCGCGACGATGGAAACATCAATGGCGGCGGGAGCGTGGGCAGTGGCGTCAGTCATGGCACAGAGCAAAAGAAGGGGCGCACGGATAATGCGCGACTCATTGTGCCCCGCCGGCTCTTTTCTCCTTCCCTTCCCTCCCTGCCCTTTTCCACGTGTCCGCCCTGCCCCGCCTGCGCCGTGCCTTGCACGGCATTTTTGATGCGCGCGTCGCACTGCTGGCGCTGCTGGCAACAGCGGCGCTGCATGTGGTGCTGCGCGTGGGCATTTCGCCGCCCAGCAATCCGGCACTCAAGTGGGATGAGGCCGAGCAGGTGCTCTGGTCGCAGCACTTGGCGTGGGGCTACGGCGCACAGCCGCCGCTCTACACCTGGCTGCAGTGGGTGGTGAATGCGCTGCTGGGGCCGGGTGTGCTGGCCTTGTCCCTGTTCAAGCACACGCTGCTGGCGGCGTGCTTTGTGCTGCTGCACGCGGCGGCGCGCTGCGTGGCGGCGCCGCCGCGCAACGCCTGGCTGGCAGCGGCGGCGTTGATGTTCATGCCACCGCTGACTTGGTATTCGGTGCGCGACCAGACGCACACCGTGCTCGTCACCGTGCTTGTCATCGCCGCCTGGCTGCTGCTGCTGCGCAGCCTGCGGCGCCCGCACCCGTGGCTCTTCGCCGCGCAGGGCGTGGTGTGGGGGCTGGCGCTGCTGGCGAAATACAACGCGGCGCTGGCGCTGGCTGCCATGCTCGCCGCCGCCCTCTCACTGCCTACGCTGCGCCGCGCGCTGCTGGCACGCGGCTGGCCGCTGGCGCCGCTGATTGCGGCGCTGATGCTGGCGCCGCACCTCATCTGGATGGCGCAGCACTGGACGCTGGCTTCGGGCACCACGCTGGACCGCATGGCCATTGGCCGCCACAGCACACTGCGCGCTGTGCTGGACTTGGGCGCGGGCGCGCTGGCGGTGCTGGGGCTGTGGGCGCTGGTGGTGCTGTTCTCGTTTGGGCGCGCGCTGTGGCAGCGCCAGCTGGCCAAGGCAAATGATGATGATGAAGAAGGCGCGCCGCCCGCCTGGCTGCTGCCGCTGGTGCTGCGTGCGCTGCTGCTCACGGCGCTGGCGCTGCTGGCCATGACGCTGGCGGGCGTGAGCGCCTTCAAGGGGCGCTGGCTGCTGCCGCTGCTGGCGCCCGCGCCGCTGGCATTGCTGGCGGCGCGCCCGGCGTTGGCGCAGCACGCGCGCGGCTGCCGGCGCTATGCCGCCTGCACGCTGGCAATGGCGGCGGCGCTGCTCATCTTGGGCGGCGGGAGGGCGCACATGAGCGGTGTGCGCGGCAAGCTGGACAGCCTCAACCAACCCGTCGCACAGCTTGGCACAGCTCTGAGCGCCGCTGGCTACGACGGCAGCGCCCCCATTGCTGCCACTGACCCGGTGCTGGCCGCCGCGCTGCGGTTGCACTTTGGCGCCCCGGCGGCGGCGTGCTGGCCGCGCGAGAGCCAGGGCAGCGCCTTTCTTGCCCGCTGCGCTGCCGCGCAACTGGCGCGCGCGCGCGCAGCTGGGCAGGGGCTGCTGCTGATTTCACGCCAGCAGCGCCTGCGCCCCGACTGGTGGCCTGCCATGCAAGCGGGCACTGCGCTGCCGCTGTGGCAGCAGCCGCACAGCGTGCAGCTGCCCGCGCGGCGCACGCGCGCTGCCGCGCCGCCGGTGCATTTCCAATTTTTCTGGCTGCCGCCGCAGCGCCGCAGCGCCCCCACACCATGAAAACATCCTTCTTTGCTGCCGCCATGCGCGCCGCCCGCGCCGTGGCAGATGCCATGTTCACGCACCCGCTGCTGGTGCTGGCCGCGCTCACGCTGGCGCAAGTGCTGCTGCGGCTGACGCTCTCGCCGGCGCTGGAAATGGACGAAGCCGAACAAATCGTCTGGTCGCAGCGCCTGGCAGCGGGCTACGGCGTGCAGCCGCCGCTCTACACCTGGCTGCAGTGGGGCGTGAACCACCTCTTTGGCGGGCAAAGTCTGCTGGCACTTTCGGTGTTGAAGCACAGCCTGCTGGCCGCCGCCTATGTGCTGCTGTGGCACAGCGCCAAGATGCAGGGGCTGGGCACGCGCTGCCGCTGGCTGGCCGCCGCCAGCCTGCTGCTGCTGCCCACGGTGTGCTGGATGGCGGTGCGCGACTTGACGCACTCGGTGCTGCTGCTGCCCTGCACCGCCTGGCTCTACTGGGCACTGCTGCGGCTGCTGGCGCGCCCCACGCCCGCGCGCTTTGTGGCGCTGGGCGCGGCGCTGGCCGCTGGAATGCTGGCGAAATACAACTTCGCCCTCATCGCCGCACCGCTGCTGGGCGCCGCGCTGCTTGACCCTGCGCAGCGGCGCGCGCTCTTTTCACGCGGCTGGCCGCTGATGCCGCTGACGGCTGCGCTGCTGCTGGCGCCGCATCTGCTGTGGCTGGCTGGGCACTGGGGCGAGATTGCCACGCGCATGGGCGACAAGCTGGCGCGCGGGGGCATCAGCGCCTGGCCCAGACTGACGGCGCTGGGGCAACTATTCACCGACGCACCGATGGCGCTGGCGCTGTGGGCAAGCGTGACGTTTGGCTGCCTTGGCACAGGCTGGCTGCGGCGCCCGCCCGCTGCGCCCGCCAGCGGCGCAGCGCAGCTGCTGCGGCGCTATCTGCTGCTGGCGCTGCTGACGCTGCTGGCGCTGGTGCTCTTTGCCACGCCGTCACGATTGACGCCGCGCTGGCTGGAACCGCTGGCGGCGCTGCTGCCGATGGCGGTCTTTCTGCGTCGTCCAGAACTCGAACGCCATCCGCGCTGCCGACGCCTGGCGGCGTGCATTGCGCTGGTGGCGGTGCTGGGCATGTTTCTGGCCACGATGCGCCCGGTGTGGCACATGTTCAGTCACCGCCCGGACGACATCAATCTGGACACCGCCGCCCTGGCTGCTGCAGCGCGCGATGCGGGCTTTGACACGCGCAGCCCCATCGTCGCCCCAGTGCGGCAGGTGCTGGCGGGCAATCTGCGCCTGGCCTACCCCGACGCGCCCGTGCTCCAGTGCCCGCGCGCTGGCTGCACGCCGCTGCTGGAGGAGCTGGAGCGCCAAGGCAGCGGCTGGCTGCTGGTGCTGGAGCTGGAGGTCGAGCACAGCAAGCTGCCCGCCGCCCAGCGGGCGCAGCTGCACGAGGTGTATTTGCCCTTCCGCCGTCCGCTGCTGGGCGGCTGGCTGCCCGCCTCGCGCGACGCGCTGCGCCACACCATCTGGATGCACTGGCAGCCGCCCGCCGCCGCTGCAAACACGCCCTGATGCCTCCGGCAGCGCCAAATACCCGTCAATAAATTACGACAATGCCAGCTTTTTACGCGGGCATTGCTCTATATACTGCCTCAATTCCTGTTTATTTCGCACTCAGCGCCAGTTGCGCACCGCCAACTGATGCGCGAGGCAAGAGCGCATCTTGCCAACAAAAACCCGGCTTCGTGCCGGGTTTTTATTTGCATACTCCAAAGGTATATCTTTTATTGCCGGCTTATAAAGCCGGCAATGAGTCAATACCCGTCGTTTTCTACTTCGTCGCCAAACTCAATGTGGCGCCGGCGAACTGGCCGGCGGGTGTGCCTGGGGCGCTGCTGGCGGCGGAAGCTGGGGCTGCCGGTGCCGCCAGCATGGCATCGCCGGCTTCGCCGCCGCTTTGCACGGCGCCTGCAGCACTGGCAGCGGCGGCCTTGGGCGCCGCAGTGCGCGGTGAGCCAAGAAAGATGCGCGCACCGTCCAGCCCCTTGGCCGTCAGATAGTCTTTGACGGCGACGCCGCGCGCCAGCGCCAGCTCGCGCATGGCGTTGTCGTCGACTTCAATTTGCGCCATCAGCAACCGCTCCATTTCTTCCACGGGCAGGTTGCGGGCGACGCCAATGGCGTTGCGCGGTTTGCCGGGCAAATCGGCGCGGCGGTACAGGCGCCGCACCAGGCGCGCGTAGCCCTCGGCGTCAAGTTTTGAGAGGGCCGCTTCGGTCTCGGCGGCGCGGTTGGCGTTGCTGGGGGTATCGGCCTCGGCCTGTTCGGCGTCGCTGGCAGCCGCAGAGGGCGCAGCGGCGCTGTTGCTGTCGCCGCCACGCATCTCGGCGACGAGCATGTCGCGCAGCCGCTGGCGCTGCCAGCCTTCGCGCTCACTCTCGAGCTGTGCGGCGCCGGTAATGGTGAGCTTGAGCTGCGCGCGCTCGGTGAGGGCTTTGGCGATGCCGTCAAGCTGGCTGCGCGCGGCCTCGTTCAACTGGCTGCTGCCAGCGGTGAAGATGACGTGCGAGGGGTCACCGGCGCTGCCACTGCCGCTGAAGATGCCGGCAATGGCGCGAAAGGGTGCGGTGACGGCGCTGGCGATGATGCCGCCAATGGCTTTGCCGATGATGGGACCAAGGGAGAACTCGGGGTCGTTGAGCGAGCCGCTGATGGGCAAGTTGAGGTCAATGACGCC
>ONTY01000057.1 GCA_900320815.1 uncultured Pseudomonadota bacterium | reverse complement strand
TTGCGATTTGCGCCGCTTCAAGCGCCTCTCGGACAAGCCCGAAATCCTCAACGAGCTGCTCACGCATCCCGCCGTCATCATCTTTGCGCCCCTCTCCGGCCACCACGCCACGCTCGAGCGCGACACCGTGCGCACCATGCTCGAAGGGCACAAGGTTTACATCACCGACTGGACGGACGCACGCATGGTGCCCACCAGCGAGGGCGTGTTCCACCTGGACGACTACGTGAACTACGTGCAGGAGTTCATCCGTCACGTGCAAGCCGAGCACGGCAACTGCCACCTGTTGTGCGTGTGCCAGTCGTGCGTGCCGGTGCTGGGCGCTGTCTCGCTCATGGCGACGCATGGCGAAAAGCTGCCGCTGTCGATGGTGCTCATGGGCGGGCCGGTGGATGCGCGCCAGTCCCCCACAGACGTGAACCAGTTGGCGATGAACCACAGCTTCAACTGGTTTGATAACCGCCTGATTTACCACGTGCCGCCGAAATATCCTGGCGCAGGCCGCCGCGTGTATCCTGGCTTTATGCAGCACGCCGGCTTTATTTCCATGAATCCTGGGCGCCACGCCAGCAGTCACTACGATTACTTCCTGAGCCTGATTCGCGGCGACGATTCCAGCGCAGAGACGCACCGCAAGTTCTACGACGAATACAACGCCGTGCTGGATATGGATGCGGCGTTTTATCTGGAAACCATCAAAACCGTGTTCCAGGACTATGCGCTGGCCAAAGGCGAATGGGAAGTGCGCTCGCCCACGGGGCAAATGGAGTTGGTGCGCCCGCAAGATATTAAGGGCATGGGGTTGATGACGGTTGAAGGTTCGCGCGACGACATCACGGGGCTGGGCCAGACGGTGGCCGCCGTTGGGCTGTGCAGCTCTATTGCGCCCGAAGACGTGAATCAGCTCACGGTGGAAGGTGCCGGTCACTACGGCATTTTCAGCGGTCGCCGCTGGCGCACCTTTGTCTATCCGCGTGTGAAAGCCTTTATGGCGCGCTACAGCACGGGCGCCGCGAAACCCGCTGCGGCGGCGGCAAAGAAAACCGCCAAAAAAGCAGACGCCTGAAAACCGCTGCTGAAAATCTGGCCAAGGGCGCGGATCGCGCCCTTTTTTATGCACACAAAAAACCATGACTGAACAGCTTGTCGCGCGCCTGCTGGATGCGCTGCCGCACACGCAATGCGCGCGCTGCGGGCAGCCAGACTGCGCCGCCTACGCGCACGCCATTGCCGCCGGGCGTGCCGCCATCAATCAGTGCCCCACAGGCGGCGCCGAGGGTGTGCGGCGCCTGGCTGCCATCACCGGGCAGCGCGTGCAGCCGCTCGATCCCGCGCACGGCGCCGAGGCGCCGCGCGCCGTCGCCTGGATTGACTGGCAGGCGTGCATCGGCTGCACGCGTTGCGTGCGCGCTTGCCCCATGGACTGCATCAGTGGCGCGCCGCGTCGCCTGCACACCGTCATTGAAAGCGAATGCACCGGCTGCGCGCGCTGCGTGGCGGTGTGCCCGCTGGAGTGCATCACGATGGAAAACGCCAGCGGCAGCGCAACAGGCTGGGCAGCATGGAGCGCTGTCCAGGCGGCTCGTGCGCGCGCCCGCTACGCGCAGGTGCAGGCGCGCCGCGCTGCGCCCGCTGCCGCACCGCAACAAAGCGCCACAGAAGCCAACGAAGCCGCCCGCCGCCGTGCCGCTGTGCAAGCGGCGATGGCGCGCGCGCGCCAGCGGCGGGATGGGGCAGGAACTCCCTAAATAACTATACCCCTATATCTGAATAATTGTTGCCCGCAAGTTATACCGGCAATTAAAGTATACCCGTGAAGAGCATGGTTCTGTGTGCCATATTTTCCAGTTTCTGAATGTCTGCGCCCAGCAGTGCTGGGGGGCCATATTTAATAAACATTTCCCAATAAAAAAGCCGCGCGGGCGGCGCGGCTTTTGGCGGTTTTCTCAAAAAGGGCAGGGCGCTTTATTCTTTCGTCGCCCCCTGCACCACGAGTACGGGCACTTTGGCGTGGGTGAGCACGCGCTGCGCCACGCTGCCGAGCACGAGTTTTTCCAGCCCACGGCGCCCGTGCGATCCCATGATGATGATGTCGGCGCCCGCGTCGGCAACGGCGTCCAGGATGCCGCGCCAGGGCGTGTGCGACTCCACGATGCGCGTGTTCACCACGGTGCCGCTGCCGTCCAGGCGCGAGGAGACGGCGCCCAGCGCGCTGTCAGCCTCGGCGTGCGCGGCTTTCAGATACTGGTCTTGCCCGTAGGAGAAGTCCGCGCCCACGCCGGTGAACGGGTAGGGGTCAATCACGTAGATGGCGGTGACGGTGCTGCCAAAGGCGGTGGCCATTGCGGCGGCGGCGTCCACAGCCGAGAGCGAAGTGGGCGAGCCGTCAACGGGTACGAGGATGTGCTTGAACATGGCGATGTGCTCCTTTTTTGTTTACGGAAGGGATGCAGGGCACATTGTCGCCTTCCACGCTGCACGCTGTCTAGATAAGGGACGCCAGACGCGGCAGGGCAGCGAGGGCGTTGGCGCTGCTTTGTGCCGCCCATGCTGCGGGGGGCACGCCGCGCAGCGCGGCGACTTCGGCGCCGATGCGCGGCAGTTCAAGAGGTGAGTTGGGCGGCTGCGGCTGGCCGGCGGCGCGTGCGGCGGCATTGACATACAGCCACTGCGGCGGGATGTCGGGCGCGTCTGTTTCCATGACGATGGCGTCTGCGGGCAGCGCGGCGGCGAGTTGGCGCAGCCGCGTGGCGCGCGGGAAGGTGCAGGCGCCACCAAAGCCCAGTTTGAAGCCCAGCGACAGAAAAGCGTGCGCCTGCTGCGCGCTGCCAGAAAAGGCGTGTGCGATGCCACCGCCGGGCACTTCAATGCAGCGCAACTCGTGCAGCACGGCGTCCACAGCGCGCCTTGTGTGCAGCAGCACGGGCAGCGCATGGCGGCGCGCCAGGCGCAGCTGCGCGCGCAGCACCTCAAGCTGTCGCTGCCAGGCGCCGGGCTGGCGCAGTGCGGGCACAAAGGCGTCCAGCCCGATTTCGCCAATGGCCACCAGCCGCGCATCACCCCGCGCGGCATCCAGCGCCGCTTCCAGTGCCTGCAGCGCCGCTGTGTCATGGCGCGCCACATACAGCGGGTGCAGCCCCAGTGCGTACGCATCGCCACCTGCGCGCGCCACTTCGCGCACAGCGCCCAGGCTGGCGTGCGTCACCGCCGGAATGACGCACAAGCGCACGCCCGCCGCAGCGGCAGCAGCGCGCATGGCGGCACGGACAGCGGCCAGTTCGGGCGCGTCCAGGTGGCAGTGGGTGTCGATCCAGATATTCATGTGTGCTGTGGTGAAAAAGCAGCGCAGTATGGTGCTGCAGCGCCTGCAGGCGCCCGGTATTTGGAGTTGGCAGGCTGGGCGCATATTCCAAAACGCCGCGCGGCAAGGCGCTGGTTTTTGCCATGATGGCTGCGTACAAAAATCTGGTGGATGCCGCCAGGAGCGACCAGCCGCAAGAGGCCACGGGCACCGGCGGCAAGCTGAAAGTCAAGCAAGCGGATATATAATCAGTGTATAGCATTGAATGCCCGCTTTTTATGCCGTAAATAGTAGATTGATGCTATGGGTATATGAATGGCGTGCAGTGTTGTGGAGGCGCATTGCAAGGCTGGCGCGTTGCTGAAACACAACTCCTGGACGCTTCACCGTTCCTCTATGTTGCGCCGCAGCAGCACTTGGGGCGGCCAAGGGCTGTTTTATGGCGTTTGCGAAGATGTGAGGATGTTCACAACCTCATAATGTTGCAGTGCGGCAGGCGTGCAATACCCAGAATCCCCCGCTTGCTTTGTCCGAATAACGCAGCAGCTTCACGTGCTTGGCAGTGCAGGCGCTGCACACAGCAAAAAGGAAAAGCCAATATGAACGCTTCCCCCCTGGCTCCTGACGAAAAAATCATCGTTGAGGACGTTTCCATTGCCGAGCGCGGCACTGCCGTGGCGCCCACGCGGATGCGGCGCGGTCTGATCATCTTTGCGGCGGCGCTGGCGGTGAGTTGGCTGGTCTACTCGCTCATGGGAGGGCTGGAGCCAGCCCCGCGTAAAGGGCTGACGCTGCTGACCTTCATCGCCATCATGTGGCTGACCGAGGCGGTGCACACCACGATTACGGCGCTGCTGGTGCCTGTGGGCGTGCTGCTGCTGGGCTTTGAGAGCTTCAACACCAAAAAGACGCTCACTGCCTTCGCCGACCCCACCATCTTCCTGTTCTTCGGCGGCTTTGCCATTGCCACGGCGCTGCACGTGCAAAAGCTCGACCGCAAGATTGCGTTTTATCTGATGCGGCTGTCTGGCTCGCATCTGGGGCTGGCGGTGCTGCTGCTGCTGGCTGTTACGGCCGGGCTGTCCATGTGGATCAGCAACACGGCCACAGCGGCCATGATGCTGCCGCTGGCGCTGGGCATCATTGAGCACGTGGGCAACAGCGAGGAGGAGCGCGGCGTGCGCGTGTTTATCTTGCTGGGCATTGCGTATTCAGCCAGCATCGGTGGGCTGGGCACCCTGGTTGGCTCGCCGCCTAACGTGATTGCGGCGCAGGCGCTGGGCATCGATTTTGCGACGTGGATGAAGTACGGGCTGCCAATCGTGTTCTTCATGCTGCCTGTGATGGTGGGCGTGCTGTGGCTGATGCTGCGCCCCAAGCTCAACCGCCGCATTGAGATTCCGTTTGAAGAGATTCCCTGGACGCCGCGGCGCGTGATGACCATTGTGGTGTTTGCCCTTACGGCGCTGACGTGGATATTCAGCGACAAGCTGGTCAAGCAGGGGCTGGGCATCACCGCGCCCGATACGTTTATCGCCATCGCCGCCATCATCGCCGTGGCCACGCTGGGGCTGGCGAGTTGGCAGCAGATTTCGGCGGGCACCGAATGGGGCGTGCTGCTGCTGTTTGGCGGCGGGCTGACGCTCTCAGCGGTGCTCCAGAGCTCGGGCGCTGCTGCGGTGCTGGGCAACGCCGTAGCCGCTGCGCTCAGCCACACCACGCCTTTCCTGGTGATGCTGGGCACGGCGCTGTTCATCATTGCCTTGACCGAGTTCACGAGCAACACCGCCAGCGCCGCGCTGCTGGTGCCGGTGTTTTCCTCCATCGCCCAGCAGATGGGAATGCCCAAAGACACGCTGGTGATGATGATTGGCGTGGGGGCGTCGTTTGCCTTCATGATGCCGGTAGCTACGCCGCCGAATGCCATCGTCTTTGGCAGCGGGCACGTGAAGCAGTCCGACATGGTGCACGCGGGTCTGGTGCTCGCCCCCCTCTCTGCCCTTTTGCTAAGCATCTGGGGCTTGCTCGTGCTGCTGTAAGGTGTGCACACGCGCAGCGCCGCTGGCGCGCACAGCACAAGGCTCTCCCGCGAAAAAGGGAGAGCCTTTTTTGTTGGTTTTTCTCTATGAGTATTCCTTTTGTGCCAGCATGAATTGCGGGAAAGGAACAACTGTATTGAGGAGTATTTTGCATCGGGAAGGTGCTGTATTAAATACTCACCAATAAAACAGCGCATTACCCGCAACTTTGGCGGGCAATGCGCTGATACTCAGAATTTTCTGCTGCTCTGCCGCAGTGCGTGATTCAGCGCCGCTTGCCGCTGCCGCCCAGCAAGCTGCCGAGGGCGCCGCGCAGCAGGTTGCGCCCGATGCGGCGCATTTCACTTTTCACGGCACGTTGCACCATGCCGTCGTAGTGACCGCCGCGCGGGCCGGTGCGACCAAACAAGGCTTCTTTGCCAGCGGTGGCAAGCTGGCCAAGCAGTCCGGCGCCGTCTTCACCCGTGTGCTGCTGCGGCGCAGCGGCGCCGGGTGCGGCGGGGGCGCTGCCAGTGCTGGCGCTGGCCTGGCGGTTGAGCAGCAACTCGTAGGCAGATTCGCGGTCAACGGGCGTGTCGTAGACGCCGGCAACCAGTGAAGTGCGCATGGCGGCGGCGCGCTCATCGTCCGTGAGCGGGCCGATGCGGCTGCCGGGCGGGATGACCCAGGCGCGCTGCGTGATGCCGGGGGTGCCTTTGGCGTCCAGCACGCTGATGAGCGCCTCGCCCGTGCCCAGTTCGGTGATGGTTTTCTCAGTGTCAAAGGCGGGGTTGGGACGCATGGTCTGCGCGCAGGCGCGCACGGCTTTTTGGTCGCGGGCACTGAATGCCCGCAGTGCGTGCTGCACGCGATTGCCCAGCTGCGAGAGCACGGTGTCGGGCACGTCGGTGGGGTTTTGCGTCACGAAATACACACCCACACCTTTGGAGCGAATCAGCCGCACAACGAGTTCCACGCGCTCCATCAGCGCGCGTGGGGCGTCGCGGAACAGCAGGTGCGCTTCGTCAAAGAAGAAGACGAACTTGGGTTTGTCCTGGTCGCCCACTTCGGGCAGGCTCTCGTAGAGTTCCGAGAGCATCCACAGCAAGAAGGTGGCATACAGACGCGGGGCAGAGAGCAGGCGCTCGGCGGCAAGCACGTTGACCACGCCGCGCGTCCCGTTCGCAGTCTGCACGGTTTGCATCATGTCGGCCAAATCCAGCGCCGGCTCGCCAAAAAACTTGTCCGCTCCCTGCTCGCCCAGCGCCAGCAGCGCGCGCTGTATCGCCCCGATGCTCGCCTTGGAGATGGTGCCGTATTCGCGGCTGAACTCGCGCGAGTGCTCGCCCACGTGCTGCAGCATGGCGCGCAGGTCTTTGAGGTCCAGCAGCAGCAAGCCGTCGTCATCGGCAATCTTGAACGCCAGCGTGAGCACGCCGGACTGCGTGTCGTTGAGCTCCAGCAGCCGCGAGAGCAGCAGCGGTCCCATCGCGCTGATGGTGGCGCGCACAGGGTGGCCGCGTTCGCCAAAGACGTCCCAGAACGTGACCGGGCAGGCGCCAGGCTGCGGCGCCGGCAAGCCTCGCGCCTGCAGCGTCTCGGCCAGCTTGCCGCCAATGCTGCCGGCGGCGCCGATGCCGCTCAGGTCACCCTTGGCGTCAGAAACAAACACGGGCACGCCAAGCGCGCTGAAACTTTCAGCGAGTTTTTGCAGCGTCACGGTTTTGCCCGTGCCAGTTGCACCGGCAACGAGGCCGTGGCGGTTGGCCAGCGCGGGCAGCAGCAGGCAGGAGGCGCCGTCAGCAGTGCTGCGGGCAAGTTCAATGGGAGAAGCAGGCATGGGCAAAACTCCTTGGAGCACGAGGGGTGAAACGTAAAATCCGCGCCCGATTTTCACCTTTCAAAGCACAAGGAATACACCCTATGTCAGGGCACAGCAAATGGGCCAATATCCAGCACCG
>ONTY01000107.1 GCA_900320815.1 uncultured Pseudomonadota bacterium | reverse complement strand
AAAGAAGGACGGCTTTACGGCACTAAAATTTGCCAAAGGCAATGAAGATATTCTCGCAATGCTCAAAGGTGTCGGAGCGCACGAATAGTTTTCTGATTTATTTTGCTTGCTGCTTCTAAAATACCAGGATTATATGGTGTCGCCCCCACTTTTGGCGGGCTTGCATCCTTATGATATGTTTATGGTGTTGGGAGAATATTTGGTTGGAGGCAGCTTGTTTAGGGAGCCGCTTCAAAACCCGTTGCAAGTCTGCAAAGCGAGGGCATTTTGCCCTCGGCTGCAGCGGAGTTTCACGGGCGGGACACCTTCGCTTGCCGCAGTTTTGAAGCGCCTCCTTTATTTGTTCTTTTATTTGTTTTTTTCCGGTGCGCTGGCTGCGGTGGCATTTTCTTTTGGCCCGACGGTGATGGTGACCATGCGCGCGGGTTGCAGTACGCGGGCGAAGGCGCGCCGAATCTCGGCGATGGTGACGGCTTGCACTTGTTCTGTCCAGTGATCGAGGTAATCCAGCGGCAGCTTGTGCCAGGCGATGTTGGCGGTGTTGGCGAGGAGTTTGGCGTTGCTGTCCAGGCGCAGCGGGAAGCTGCCAATCAGGTTGTCTTTGGCCGCTTGCAGTTCTTTTTCGGTGGGGCCGCTTTGCACAAAGCTGGCGATGATGCGCTGTGCCAGCGCCGCAGCTTCTTTGGCTTGGTCGGGGCGTGTTTGTAGGCTGATGGTGAAGGCGCCAGCGTGCAGCCCAGGTTCAAAGCTGCTGCTGATGCCGTAGACAAGGCCGCGTTGTTCGCGCACTTGGTGCATGAGACGCGAGGTGAAGCCGCCGCCGCCCAGGATGTGGTTGCCCACGAGCAGGGGGAAAAAGTCCGGGTCGCTGCGCGTGTAGCCGGGCTGGCCGATGAGCACGTGCGTCTGCGCGCTTGCCATCGGGATGTGCTGCGCGCTGGCTTTGGGCAGCGGTGGCACTTCGGGCACGGCGGGCTGGGTGGGGCAGGTGGCGGGGTTTGCTTTTCCTTCGTGCAGGCCGGCGAGCAGCGCGCTGGCGATGGCGTCGGCTTGTGCGCGTGTGGCATGGCCGACAAGGCTGATGCGCGCTTGGCAGGGCTGCCAGGCGCGGCGCCAGAAGGCGCGTAAATCGTCAGGGGTGATGGCGGCGAGTGTTGCTGGCGTGGTGCTGGCGGCGTAGGGATGGGTGGTGTAGACGGCAGCGTCAAAGGCGCGTGCGGCGACGGGGCCGGGGCGGGTGAGCGCCTCGCGAATGGATTGCGCCCAGCGTTCGCGTTCGCGCTGCCAGATGGCAGCGTCAAACGTGGGGGCGGCGAGTTGGTGCGCGGCTTGCCGCACGCTGCGCTGCAAGAGTTCTGGCGCGGTGAGGGTGCGCAGGCGGCAGGAGGTGCGCTCGCCGTTGGCGCCACAGCCAAAGCTGGCGCCCAGGCTGGCCCAGGCTTCGCTGATTTGGTTTTCATCCATTGCCGCGTGCTCACTCCACGCCGCTGTGCCAAGGCTGAGCATGGAGGCGGTGGCGGAGGCCAGTCCAGCGCGCCCGGCGCCGCTGCGGCGCTCGCCGGCGTCAAAGTCAAGCTGTACGTCCAGCATGGGGATATGGCGGCTTTGCACCAGATACACCTGCGCGCCGCTGGGTTGCACCCAGTGCTCAATGGCAGGGCCGGCGTGCGTGGCGCTGGTGGCAAGAAGGAGGGCAGGGAGAAGGGGAATATGGTGTTTTTTCATGGCGTTTTCTATGGGTATCTGCTCATTGCCAGCTTGTTATGCGGGCATTGCAATAGGTATCTGATGGAGTATGTGAACCTTTTGCACCTGCGGCTTTGAGTTTTTGAACGCTGTCGGCGTGGCCTTCGTGTATGCAGATCCCAGCGACGGTGTTGTGTCGGGGTCAAACACGCGGGCAAGAAATGGCGGTGAGCAGCCCGATGGCGAACAGGACATATTTTCTCATGGTGTTTTTCAGGCTTGCCCACGTCAGTGGCGGAGCGTTTGCATAGCAGTAAATGTAGGGAGCGCATTTTGATATGTCCACGCGCAGTGACAAAGGCGTCGCATCAGGCGCAGCCGGTTGAGAGGTGTGACGCAAGCCTGCTGCCACGAGTCCGCCTACACTCGCGGCAGTTTTTGCAGTGCACCAAGAAAGGCAACGATGAGCACCACGTTTACTCCCTCCCTCACGCACGAGAACCGCATCCAGCACGCAGGGCTGCGGCAAAAGGTCATGGATGCCAACGCAGCGGCGGCGCTGGTGGCGCCTGGCGCCGTGCTGGGCGTGAGCGGCTTTACTGGTTCGGGCTATCCCAAGGCGCTGCCGCAGGCGCTGGCGCGGCGCATTGAAGCCGAGCGTGCGGCGGGGCGCGAGTTTGATGTGGGCGTGTGGACGGGCGCGTCAACCGCTCCCGAATTGGATGGCGCGCTGGCGTCTGCCATGCGCCAGCGCCTGCCGTATCAGTCTGACCCCACAGTGCGCCGCCAGATTAATGCCGGCGCCATTAATTATATTGATATGCACTTGTCGCACGTGGCGCCAATGGTGCAGGCGGGTTTTCTGGGGGCGCTTGATATTGCTGTGATTGAAGTGGCGGGCATTTTGCCTGACGGGCGGCTGGTGCCCACCACATCGGTGGGGAATAACCAGGCGTGGCTGGACAGCGCCAAACACGTCATTCTGGAAGTCAATCAGTGGCAGAGCGTGGCGCTGGAGGGCATGCACGATATTTACCGCATCGCGCTGCCGCCCGCGCGTCAGCCCATTCCGCTCACGGCGCCCGGGCAGTGCATTGGCGAGCCATATTTGCGCTGTGCGCCGGAAAAAATCATTGCCATTATTGAAACAGACGCTACCGACCGCAATTCTCCCTTCAAGGCGCCGGATGCCGATTCGCAGCGCATTGCCGGGCATATCATTGAGTTTTTCCAGAATGAAGTCAGGCAGGCGCGCCTGCCCGCCAATTTGCTGCCGCTGCAGTCGGGCGTGGGCAATATCGCCAATGCAGTGCTGGCCGGGCTCAATGAAAGCCACTTTGAAGGCATGAGCGCCTACACCGAGGTGCTGCAGGACGGGATGCTGCGCATGATTGAATCGGGCGCATTGAGTTTCGCCTCCGCCACGGCGCTGTCGCTCAGCCCCGAAGCCACGGCATTTTTCAACCAGAATATTGAGAAATTCCGAGGGCGCGTGCTGCTGCGCCCGCAAGACGTGAGCAACCACCCGGAAATTATCCGCCGCCTGGGCGTGCTGGCGATGAATGCCATGATTGAGGCGGATATGTATGGCAACGTCAACAGCACGCACGTGATGGGCAGCGCCATGATGAACGGTATTGGCGGTTCGGGCGATTTTGCGCGCAACGCCTATATTTCCATGTTTATGTCGCCATCCACGGCCAAGGGGGGCGCTATTTCCTGCATTGTGCCGATGGTCTCGCACACTGACCACACCGAGCATGATGTGCAGGTGCTGGTGACAGAACAGGGCCTGGCCGATTTGCGCGGACTGGCACCAGTGCAGCGCGCCCGGCTGATTATTGAAAAATGCGCACATCCGGATTATCGCGACGCGCTGCGCGACTATCTGAACGACGCGCAAAAGACGGCCAACGGCCAGCACACCCCACACATCATGGGCGAATCGTTGGCGTGGCACCGGCGCTTTTTGCAAACTGGCAGCATGAAATAAGTGCCCTGGATGCGCTTTTCGTCAAAAAAAGCCCCGCACTGCGGGGCTTTCTTTTGGTTATTTGGGCACGTATGTTCTGGTGACTGATGTGTTTGCTTCGCACAACTGGTGGGCGATGCCTGCGGCAGCATCAAGACTGCTTATGCGCGGGCGCAGCGGCATTTCCGCCAGCTTGAATGGTTTGGCCGCTCAAGCTGGCTTGCACTTCAGCGTACATATCGGCTGGCAACATTTTGAACGCCAGCTTGGGCAGCAGCCACATGGCAAGCCCGTCATCAATCCAGCCGATGACAGGCAACACGTCGCTGACAAAATCAATGGGAGAGATCAGATACACAAATGCGGCAAGCGTTGCCAGCTTGGCAAGCGCGGGTGTGCGCCTGTCGCGCAGCACCATCCACGTTGTCGGCACATAGCGGAAAATAGTGAGCAGTTTCTTCATTTCAAAAGACCAGTTTCAACAAAAAAACAGCGCAGGAGATTCATGCGCCAGAAAACCAAAGTGGCATATTCTATCGCTTTTCTCTCTCCCTTTTGTAAAGAGGGAGTGAACAGCGTGCGCTAGAGGGCAGGCATGGTGCAATATGCAATCCAGATACCCAGCATATTTCTATTGCATTACCTGCGGAATATAAGGGCAATGAGCCTCATACTCCGGTGATTGAAGTTTATTCCAGGGACTTGAAGCGCACCCTCTTGGGGCGTGCGCCTTCTTCGCCCAGACGTTTGACCTTGTCGGCTTCATATTCCTGATAGTTGCCGTCAAAAAATACCCAGCGGCTGTCGCCTTCGGCGGCGAGGATGTGGGTGCAGATACGGTCCAGAAACCAGCGGTCATGGCTAATCACCATGACGCTGCCGGCGAACTCGAGCAGCGCGTCTTCCAGCGCGCGCAGCGTTTCCACGTCCAGGTCGTTGCCCGGCTCATCGAGCAACAGTACGTTGCCGCCCTGCATCAGCGTTTTGGCCAGGTGCAGACGTCCGCGCTCGCCGCCAGAGAGCAGAGCGACTTTTTTTTGCTGGTCCGGGCCGTTGAAATTGAAGCGCCCGCAGTAGGCGCGGCTTGGCATTTGAAAACGCCCAACGGTGATGATGTCCAGCCCGCCGGAGATTTCTTCCCACACGGTTTTTTCGCCGTCCAGCCCTTCGCGTCCCTGGCCGACGACGGCCATTTTGACGGTTTTGCCCAGCAGCACTTCGCCGCTGTCTGGCTGCTCTTTTCCAGCAATCATTTTGAACAGCGTGGATTTGCCTGCGCCGTTTGGCCCGATGATGCCGACAATGGCGCCCTGGGGTACTTTGAAGCTCACATTCTCCATCAGCAGCCGCCCGTCAAAACTCTTGCTCACCCCACGAAATTCAATGACTTCGTTGCCCAGGCGTTCGGCGACGGGGATGAAAATCTCCTGTGTTTCGTTGCGCTTCTGGTATTCGTAGTCACTCAATTCTTCAAAACGTGCCAGACGTGCCTTGCTTTTGCTGCGGCGCCCCTTGGGGTTTTGCCGCGCCCATTCCAGCTCGCGCTCCATCGCCTTGGCGCGTGCGCTTTCGGTTTTTTGTTCCAGTTTCAGGCGCGCCTCTTTTTGCTCCAGCCAGCCGGAATAATTGCCTTTGTAGGGAATGCCGTGCCCACGGTCGAGTTCCAGAATCCACTCGGCGACGTGGTCCAGAAAATAGCGGTCGTGCGTGACGGCAACGACGGTGCCGGGAAAACGCTGCAGGAAAATCTCCAGCCACTGCACGCTTTCAGCATCCAGGTGGTTGGTTGGTTCATCGAGCAGCAACATGTCGGGGCGCGAGAGCAGCAGGCGGCACAGCGCCACGCGGCGCTTTTCGCCGCCTGAGAGATTCTTGATTTCCGCGTCCCACGGTGGCAGCCGCAGTGCGTCGGCGGCAATTTCAATCTGGTGTTCGCCCTCATTGCCAGATGCGGCAATAATGGCTTCCAGCCGTGCCTGTTCTTCACTGAGCGCGTCAAAATCGGCATCCGGCGCGGCGTAGGCGGCATAGATTTCTTCCAGCCGTGCGCGGGCGGCGTGGATTTCTTTCATCGCTTCTTCCACCGCCTGGCGCACGGTGTGCGTGGCGTCAAGCTGGGGTTCTTGCGGCAGGTAGCCAATATCAATACCGGGCATGGGCACAGCGTCGCCCTCAATCTCCCTGTCCAGCCCGGCCATGATTTTCAGCAGCGTGGATTTTCCTGAACCGTTCAGCCCGAGCACGCCGATTTTGGCACCCGGGAAAAA
>ONTY01000091.1 GCA_900320815.1 uncultured Pseudomonadota bacterium | reverse complement strand
CCACTGCACCTTTGGTGCCGTGCTGCTGGGCGTGGACGTGACGCTGGGCGCAAAACGCTTGCAAGGCTGCATCGTGGAGGCGGGGCAGGCGCAGGCCGGCTATGAAAGCGCCATCTCCGAAGGCAGCGCCGCCATCGTGCTCGAGCGCGCGCCTGCGTTTCCTCGCCCAGCCACCCCATCAGCGTGGAGAGCAGCGCAGACGGGGACGCACTGCGCATTGCACTGGCGCGCAGCGCCTGTTGCCATCGCGCGCATGGCCGCTGCTGCGCGCTGCGGGCATGCGCCAGAAAACGTCCAACTGGCGCTGCACTACCAGGTGCTCACGCCGAAAACCGCGTTTTTGCTCGTGCATGAGCGCGCAGAGGACGAAAAGCCCCCATCGTGCGCGGCCTTGGAAACGAGGAAAGTTTCTGCTCCAGCGCCCACGGCGCGCCGGACGGCGTATGAGCCGCACGGCAGCGCAAAAGGCATTTACCGAGGCACCTACAAGGATATTGACGAAGTGATGGCCAACCAGAGCGACCTGACGGAAGTCGTGCATACGCTGCGGCAGATTGTGTGCGTGAAGGGGTGAGGGCGTGCCATGTCTCCCGGAACGCCCGCTGTGTCCCCCCCAGGCAGTGACTGGATTTTTCCAGTCACTGCCGCTATTCGTTCTTTTAGCGCTTGGTGGGCTTGCTTTGCTATTCGCGGCGCTTACCGTGACATTCACGGCATATCAGGTATGCAATTGGAAAGCCGAAGTCAAGGGCGCCTCTGATTTCTTTTGGCCCTAGGTGGGAAATGGAGAAAAAACTTCGCCTGGAAGAAGGTGAATCACCACACGAAGCAGAGCGCCCTGTGATTATTGATTTGACCGGGGCTGTCATATTCCTGCCAGTCAACAAAGCAGTGACACTTTGGCATGAAGGCACACACGGGTGTGGAGTAGACGCCAAGAAATGCCCCTGATTTGCCCATGAAAAAAGCCGTCCAGCTTGACGTTGCTGGACGGCTTTTTATGCTGACTTGGCGGAGACAGAGGGATTCGAACCCTCGATGGGGCTCTACACCCCATACTCCCTTAGCAGGGGAGCACCTTCGGCCACTCGGTCATGTCTCCGCGCGAGGAAAGCGGTGGATTATGCCAGCTTTTTGCTGCTGCCGGCCTGCTCCAGGCCGAAGGCTTTGTGCAGGGCGCGCACGGCGAGTTCGGTGTATTTCTCGTCGATGACCACGGAAATTTTGATTTCGCTGGTGGAAATCATCTGGATGTTGATGCCCTCTTCGCTGAGGGTGCGGAACATGGTGCTGGCCACGCCTACGTGGCTGCGCATGCCGATGCCCACGATGCTGACTTTGCAGATGTGCTTGTCGCTGGCCACTTCGACGTTGCCGCCGAGTGCCGGCACAACTTGCTGGCGCAGCAGTTCGACGGCGCGCTCGCACTCGCCGCGTGCGACGGTGAAAGAAAAGTCGGTGCGCCCGTCTTTGGCCACGTTCTGGATGACGACGTCCACTTCAATGCCGGCGGCAGCCACCGCACCGAGGATTTGCGCGGCGGTGCCGGGTTTGTCGGGCACGCCAATGACGGCAATCTTGGCTTCCTCGCGGCTGGGGGTGATGCCGGAGATGAGTTCTTTTTCCATTTTTTCGTCTTCCTCAAAGGTAATCAGGGTGCCCGAGCGGGCTTCTTCGGTGATGTCAATGTCCCAGGGGGTGAAGCTGGAGAGCACGCGCACGGGCACGCGGTATTTGCCGGCGAACTCCACGGAGCGGATTTGCAGCACTTTGCTGCCCAGGCTGGCGAGTTCGAGCATCTCTTCGAAGCTGATGGTGCGCAGGCGCCGCGCCTCAGGGACGATGCGCGGGTCGGTGGTGTAGACGCCGTCCACATCGGTGTAGATCAGACACTCGTCGGCGCCCAGGGCGGCGGCCATTGCCACAGCCGAGGTGTCGGAGCCGCCGCGCCCAAGGGTGGTGATGTTGCCCAGCTCGTCGATGCCCTGAAAGCCGGTGACGATGACGACGCGTCCGGCAGCCAGGTCGGCGCGCACGCGCTCGGCGTCGATGCTTTCAATGCGCGCCTTGGTGTAGGCGCTGTCAGTGTGCACCGCCACTTGCCAGCCGGTGTAGCTGACGGCGGGCTGGCCGATGGCTTGCAGCGCGATGGCGAGCAGCGCGGAGGATGCCTGCTCGCCCGTGGCGGCGAGAGCGTCTTGCTCGCGCAGGTAGGCAGCGTCGGGCACGCCAGCGGGGGCGAGTTCCTTGGCCAGCGCCAGCAGGCGGTTGGTTTCGCCGCTCATGGCGCTGGGCACCACGACCATCTGATGGCCGGCGCGTGCCCATTTGGCAACGCGCCGCGCGACGTTGGCGATGCGTTCGGTGGACCCCATCGAGGTGCCGCCGTATTTGTGAACGATGAGTGCCATACGTGAAAAGTGTTAGCAGGAAAAGAAAAGCGCCCGCTCGCGGGGGGGAGCGCGGCGGGCGGAAAGGCATTCTATGCTGCGCTGCGGCACAGAGGTGGTGAACGGCAGGCAGTGAGCGGGAAGCCGCTGCGGCGATTTCGCGGCGTCAGTTGCTTCTTGGCAAAGGTATGGAGCGCGTAGTACTGTGATTGGGTATCTTATTGATACCCGCAAGATATGCGGGTAATGCGTTCTATCGCATTTGGGTATTTAGTTCTTTGTCATACTCCAATTACTTCCCTTATCTTGTCCGCAAGGCATGCGGGCAAATGATGAATACCCCTATGGTGTGCAATATTGCGTGCCGGGTAGGCGATGGGGGGCGGTGGCTTCGCGCACAATGCGCGTCCATGAACATTGTGGTGCTGGATGATTATCAGGATGCGGTGTGCCGCTTGGAGTGCGTCAAGCAGTTTGGCGAAGTGCCGCTGAAGGTGTATACGAATACCGTGAAGGGCGTGGGGCAGCTTGCGGTGCGGCTGCGTGACGCTCAGATTTTGATGCTTATCGGAGCGCGCACAGCGATTACACGGGCGCTGCTGGAAAAGCTGCCACACCTGCGCATGGTCTCGCAGGTGGGCGCAGTGGGCGCACATATCGACGTGGCAGCGTGCACCGAGCACGGTGTGGCGGTGGCCGAGGCGCTGGCACCGCTGGCGCCGGTGGCGTGCGCGGAGCTGACGTGGGCGCTGGTGCTGGCGGCGCAGCGGCGGCTGCCGCAGTACATCGGTAATTTGAAGCATGGAGCGTGGCAGCACTCGGGGCTGCGTGCCTCGTCCATGCTGCCGAACTTCCGCATTGGGCAGTCGCTGCGTGGGCGCATCTTGGGGGTGTGGGGCTACGGGCAGGTGGGGCGGCTAGTGGCAGGCTATGGGCGCGCGTTTGGCATGAATGTGCTGGTGTGGGGCAGTGAGTCGGCGCGTGAGCGCGCGCAGCGCGAAGGCTTTCAGCCGGCAGTCTCGCGTGAGCAGCTGCTGGTGTATTCGGATGTGCTGTCGCTGCACGTGCGCCTCACGGAAGAGACGCGCGCCATGATTGGGCTGGAGGATTTGGGGCTGATGAAGCCCTCGGCGCTGCTGGTCAATACCTCGTGTGCAGAGCTGATTGCGCCCGATGCGCTGGTAATTGCGCTCAACCGCGGGCGCCCGGGGATGGCAGCGATTGATATATTTGAAAGCGAGCCGATTTTGCAGGGGCACGCGCTGCTGCGGCTGGAAAACTGCATTTGCACGCCGCATATTGGCTATGTGGAGCAGGATAATTATGAACAAAGTTTTGGTGTGGCGTTTGAGAATATCATCAATTATTTGAATAATGAGCCAACGAATATCATCAACCCGAAGGCACTGGGGGTGGAACACGCAAAGCAGCAGCCGGATTCAGCGTGGGGCGGGTATTTTCAGCAGAGCTATTTTTAGGGCTGTTTCAGGGGGGAGGCTGTTAGAGGTTCAGCAGCGCGGCATCGCCTGGCTCGCGCTGCCGCACGCAGGAAGGCAAGTTGTGACGTGGAGACAGGCGGCGTGTTTTGCGCCATTTGCGCTTTTTGTCTTTTGCGACTGGATGATGCTGTATTTGCGCTGGCAACAAGAAAGGCAATTGCAGCAAAATCCTGATAAGCCCTTGCGACATTATTCCACCGTGTGGCTCCCCTGCTGGATAACACTGTTGCTCGGCTGGTTGCTTGCAGGCGCCGTCGGCTCCGTGCCGAAGTGGGTGCCGTTGCTGGTGCTGCTTGATTTTGGCACGCTGGAAATGTTGGCTCTGTTTTTTGCTGCTGTTTGGAAGAAATTGTCTGGCAAGTGAAATGCAGCGACCTTTCCCCCTCATCCCTGCCCCTTGCCTCCCGCTGCGCGCAATGCGGCGGGGGGGCGAGGGGATGTTTTTTTATGTGCGCCTTGTGCGTGTTGTTTGCTTGGGTATACATTCATCGCCGGCTTGAGAAGCCGGCGATAGTGTGTTTTGTTGATGGGTATATGAAGTGTTTCATAGACCCATTGTTATACCCATTGTTATTTCTTGTGGTTACCGGCTTGAGAAGCCGGTGATGGATTGATACCCATATGTTTCATTGGGGGAGCGCGATGTATTGCACCCTTTGTGGGTGCATGAAGCGGGCGGGCGCGACAAGTCGCGTCCCTACGATGGAGGCGCGAGGGGATGAAACGTTTACAGCCCGAGCAGCGCAGCGTCGCCGAGGCCGCGCCGCAGCACGGTGGGCACGTCGCCGCTCAAATCAATGACGGTGCTTGGCTGTGCGGGGCAGGCGCCGCAGTCAATGACGGCGGCAAGGTGTTTGCCTAGCCGCTCGAGGATGTCGGCGGCTTCGGCAAGCGGCTCTTCTTCGCCTTCCATGATGAGTGTGGTGGCCAGCAGCGGTGCACCATGCTCGGCAAGCAGGGCTTGCAGAGCGGTGTGCGCGGGCACGCGCAGGCCAATGGTTTTGCGCCGTGGATGGCTGACGCGCTTGGGCACCTGGCGGCTGGCGGGCAGCACAAAGGTGAAGGGGCCTGGGGTGGCGGCTCTGAGTAGACGGAACTGCGCGTTGTCGACAAGGGCATAGCTGGCAAGCTCGCGCAGCCCGGGACACAGCAGCGAGAAGGGATGGTGGGCGTCAAGCTGACGCAAGCGGCGCATGTGGTCGGCGGCGGCTTTGTCGTCAATCTGGCAGGCGAGGGCGTAGCCAGAGTCGGTGGGTACGGCGAGCACGCCGCCTTGCGCCAGCAGCACAGCGGCTTGGGTGAGCAGGCGCGGCTGCGGGTTTTCGGGGTGGATGCTGAAATGCTGTGCCATTGGGTGTTTTTTCAGGGATGCACGCAGTGCCCAGTTCAATCGGCGGCAGGCGTTTTTTTCTTTCTGAACAACAGTGGCCAGATGGAGTGCTGTTTGCCTGGTTCGAACGGCACCTCGACCAAGCGCGTGCCGGCAAGGGCATCGTGCCAGAACTGACGCTGCGGGTGGAAGTTGGACAGCAGCGCCCACACGCAAATCCAGCCGCCCAGCAGCACGCACACTTCCAGCGCGGGTAACGTGGGCCAAATGGCGCGCGTGGACATGGGCGGCAGGAACCACAACCAGCACAGCAGATAGCGCAGCAGGGCGCGTGCACTGCTGACGGGGCGGCCAGCGGTATCGATGAGGCGGATGCGCCAGGTTTTCATTGCCAGCGTTTGCCCGCCCCGGCGCCAAAAGACGGTGAAGTAAAGCGCGAGTACGGCGAACTGAAACGCTTGCATCCCGTGGCGATGCCACAGGGCGTGACGCTGCTGCACGAGGATGCTGAAAAACAGCCCTGAGAGCACGACAACGCCAAACAGCAGCACGCCTTCATAGAGCCAGCATGCCATGCGGCGGTGCAGCGATGGAGCGCGCAGGGCGTTTTTTTCCGGAGCGGTGGCTTCTGTCATGGGAAGGGGGAGGGGTAGGGGGTCAGCGTGCGCCAGGATCGTTGGCCAGGCGGGCGCGCTCTTGGGCGGGTAGGGTTTGGTACTGCTGCCAGCGTGCGCGCTTTTCTGTGTCGGGCAGGCTACGTGTGGCATCAAAGCCCATGCGCGCTTGCTCGCGCTCGGTGGGCGTCATGCGTGCCCATTCATTCATGCGGCTGTGCAGTGTGGCTTGTTCGGCAGGTGGCATAGAGGCAAAGCGCTGTGCCAGTGCCAGCCACTGCTGCTGTTGCTGCGCGTTCAGCTGTGGCCACAGTTGCTCGAGCGGTGCCAGCGCGTTGCGTTGCGTTGCGGAAAGTTGCGGCCAAGCAGTTTGTGCCAATGCGTCCAAGGGAATGACGGCAAGCAGGATGGCGGCGAGAGCGCAGCGCACAGCGGGCAGGGACGGCATTTTTTGTGAAATTACGGAGTTACGGGGTTTTGCTGGTGGGCGACGTTCCCAGACGCAGGAAATGGATAAAGCCTGGGTCGGCGTACGCCTGCGGCGGCAGCGGGTCGGTCAGCAGGGCAATGTCAATGGGGGCGCTGGCGCTGACCAGCCCTAGCGCGGACATGGGAGCAGGTGTGCGTTGCCGTTGCTGCTGCCAGGAAAACAGGGCAAAGGCGGCAAGTGCCAGCAGAGCACCCGCCAGCCAGCGCGCATGACCGCTGCTGCCAAAGTTCCCAAAACCGCCCAGGATGGCGGCAGTGCCGCCGCTGGCCACAACAGCCGGATGTGTGCTGCGCTGCACAGCCAACGCCCGCTCACGTGCAGCGCGCAGACGCTCTGCGGTGTCGTGGGGGAGTTCGCTGCTGGCAAGGCGCGCGGTGCAGCGACGCGCAAAGCTCTCTTGGAGCCGTTCAATATCGGCGGGAGGGGGGGCGGTGTGTGCGGGGCGGGTCATGGCGCAATTCC
>ONTY01000211.1 GCA_900320815.1 uncultured Pseudomonadota bacterium | reverse complement strand
CCACGACAGATACAACCGACACTGCAAGTACCGATACTGGCAGTGCAACGGACACAGGCAGCGCCACCGACACGGGCAGCAGCACAGATACCGGCAGCACGACGGACACAACCGACACTGCAAGCACCGATACTGGCAGTGCAACGGACACAGGCAGCGCCACCGACACGGGCAGCAGCACCGATACCGGCAGCACGACGGACACAACCGACACTGCAAGTACCGATACTGGCAGTGCAACGGACACAGGCAGCGCCACCGACACGGGCAGCAGCACCGATACCGGCAGCACGACAGACACAACCGACACTGCAAGCACGGACACTGGCAGCACGGACCAAACCGACACCAGCAGCACCGATACCGACACTGGCACCAGCGATGCCACAGATACAACCGAAACCGACATCAGCCAGGCTGCCGCCATCCGCCTTTCGCCCGCCAGCGTCAGCGCGCAAGTGGGGCAAGCCGTCAGCGCCACCGTGAACGTGCTCGGTGCCAACGGTGAGCAATTGGCGGATGAGCAAGGCGAAGTCACACTGGACGTGCTCAGCGGCAGCGCCACGCTTTCCGCTGCGCGTGTGCCGCTGCAAGGCGGCGCGGCCACATTCACTGTCACGCCCACAGCGGCGGGCACGATCCGCGTGCGTGCCAGCTATGGCGCGCTGCCTGTGCAGGAAATGCGCGTGACGGCCAGCGCAGCAAATGCCGGCTCACTCCCGATGACGCAGGCTGAAAAAGACTTGGCTGTGCAAACGCACAACTCTGAGCGCGCCAATGTCGGCGTCTCCGCCCTGGTGTGGAGCGATACCCTGGAAGCCGTAGCCAGCTCGTACGCCCAAACGCTGGCAGACCAGCAAAACTGCAGCAGCTGGCGCGATTTGTATCTGCAGCACTCCAACTCTGCAGGGGAAAATCTGGCAGCAAGCGCCACCAGCGGCACCTATGATGCCAATAACCTGAGTGCGCTTTTGCAAGACGGCATCAGTCGCTGGATTAATGAAGGGCAAAGCTATACGCCCAATACCTCGACGTATAACCATTACACGCAAGTGGTATGGTCCACAACAACAAGCGTTGGCTGCGGCCACGCCCTCGCGTGCAATAGGCAAAAATATCTGCTGGTGTGCAACTACAGCCCGGCGGGCAACATTGCAGGGCGGCTGCCATATTGATATGCAGTGGCAAGCCAGCAGGCGCGAGAAAACCGGCGCCTGCCTCACAAGCCTGCCTTTTTTGCCGAGGCAGGCTTTTTTTGTGCACAGCATAAAGTGCCGCTGCACTTTTTACATTTTGACCTCGGCGGCACCAGAGGCTTCGAGGGCAGGAGGGCACTCGCTGCCTGCGCAATTTTGAAGTGACTCCCTAAAATACAGCGCATTTTCTGGAAAACGCGATGCTTGGAGCCGCCCATGTATTTTTATCCCGAACCTGCTGGTGCGCCAAAAGCCGCTGCGCCCGCGCCCACGCTGCCGACGCCGCGCTGTGGCGTGCTGCTCATCAACCTTGGCTCGCCCGCAGCGCCGGAGCCGGGCACGGTGCGCCGCTACCTGGCGGAGTTTTTGAGCGACCGGCGCGTCATTGAGCTTTCTCCCTGGCTGTGGCAGCCCATCTTGCGCGCGCTCATCGCGCCGCTGCGCGCTAGCGCCTCGGCGGCGCGTTACCGCGCTGTATGGCAGCCAGAGGGCGCGCCGCTGCTCGTGCACAGCAAGGCACAAACCAAGCTGCTCGCCGGCAGCCTGCTGCAGCGCGGCGTGCGCGCCAAAGTGCGGCTGGCGATGCGCTACGGCCACCCCAGCGTAGCGGGCGCGCTGGAGCGGCTGAAAAAAGACGGCTGCACCCACATCCTCGCCGTGCCCATGTATCCACAGTATTCGGCGACGACGATTGGCAGCGCCGCCGACGCGGTGCACGCCTGGGCGCAGCGCTGCCGCGTGCAGCCGGCGCTGCGTATCAGCGGCAGCTTCCCGCTGTTTGCACCGTGGCTGCGCGCAGTCGCACGCCATGTGCGCGCGTATTGGCAGCGCCAGGGACAGCCGCAGCGCGTGGTGCTGACGCTCAATATCCAGGAGCCAGGATTTGCAGCGCGCGTGCGCGCCGCTGCCTGGCCGTTTGCTGCGGATATTGTGGAAAATCCGCAGCCGCTGGGTTTTGGCACAAACCACAACCGCGCTTTTGCGCGCAATGAATCGCTGGGGGGAAGTGATTTTTTTGCCGTGCTGAATCCGGATATTTCATGGGCAGAAAGAGAAAATCCATTTGCAGCGTTGCGCGCTGCCCTGGAAAATACGCCGCACGCCGGGCTGGCGTACCCGCAGCAGTTTGACGAGGCCGGGCGACGCCAGGACAGCGAGCGCCTTGCGCCCACACCCGCGCGCTTGCTGCGCCGCTATGCGCCATGGGGGCAGCGGCACGAAATTGCGCCAGACGGCGCCCGCGCCCCCGATTGGGTCAACGCCGCCTGCATCCTGCTGCCGCGCGCCGTCTGGGCGCAGCTTGGCGGCTTTGACGAAGGCTTTCGCATGTATGGCGAAGATGTGGAGCTGTGCCTGCGCCTGCAGCTGGCGGGCTGGCGTCTGGTGCGCGCGCCGCACGCGCGCATCACGCACAGCGCCGGGCGCGCCAGCCACCGCAACGCGCGACATTTTTTCTGGCACCTGGCAAGCCTGTGGCGGCTGTGGCATTCGCCCGTGTGGGGGCAGTGGCTGGCGCGGGGAGGGCAGTCATGAGCGCAGCGCGCGTGCCGGCGCTTGATGGGTTGCGCGGTGTGGCACTGCTGCTGATGGTGCTGTTTCATACGCTGACGCCGCCGTTTTCGGGCGCGTTTATCAGCATTGATATGTTTTTTGTGCTCAGCGGCTATTTGATTTGCTCCCTGCTGCTGCGTGAGTGGCAGAAAACGGGGCAGATTTCGCTGCTGCAGTTTTATGTGCGGCGTTTTTTGCGGTTGATGCCGGCGCTGTGGGTGTTTTTGGCGACTCTTCTGGCGCTGGTGTTTTTCCAATATGGCGGGGAGGTGTTTGCAGCGGCGCGGCGCGAGGGGGTGTGGGCGTTTTTTTATATCAGCAATTGGGTGCGCGCGCTGGGCGCAGCAGAGCATATGAAGTTTTTTGCGCATACCTGGTCGCTGGGTATTGAGGAGCAGTTTTATCTGCTCTGGCCTGCGGTGCTGTGTTTTTGTGTGGCGCGCGGCGGGGTGCGGCGTGCGCTGCAGGCGGCGTTGGCGCTGGCCGCAGCGTGTTGGCTGTGGCGCTGCACGCTGCTGGCACGCGGCGCTGGGGCAGAGCGCCTGTATAACGGCCTGGATACGCGCCTGGATGCGCTGATGTGGGGCTGCGCGCTGGCGGCGTGGCTGCACGGGCGGGGTGCATTTTCAGCGGTGCTGCAGCGCATATTGCAGTTTTTGGCGCCGGCGGCGGCAGCGGCAATTTTTGCGCTGGTGTTTGCATTGGGCTGGGATGCGTGGCGCGCGCCGTATTTTTATCGCTGGACTGGCGTGGCTGTTTCTTGGCTGACAGGGCTGCTGATTGCCGATGTGGTGCATAACCCGAGCTCAGTCATGGCGCCGCTGCTGCGCTGGCGGCCTTTGGCGTTTTTGGGGGTGGTGTCATATGGGGTGTATTTGTGGCATTGGGGGGTGGAAATGCTGCTGGTGCAGCGCGGGCTGGGATTGGCGCAGGTGCGGCTGTGGACGTTTGTGCTCACGCCGCTGGCGGCGCTGCCGTCGTTTTATGTGGTGGAGCGCCCGTTTTTGCGGATGAAGTCGCGCTTT
>ONTY01000286.1 GCA_900320815.1 uncultured Pseudomonadota bacterium | reverse complement strand
CGCTGGCCGGAGTCCAGCGTAGCTTTGGCGTCTCGGGCGCGTTGGCAGTTTTCGCGGCGCTGCGCTTCGCGCTGCTGCTCGGCGGCTTGCTTCTGCGCGGCTTCGGCCTCTTCGGCCTGGCGCTTGTTCGCTTCCAGCGCGGGGTCGACGCCAGGCTGCTGCCCAGCGGCAGCAGTGTTGGCAGTGTTGTTGCTCGCCTGTGCAGCCGCTGCCGCTGATGCAGCTTCCGCCAGCGAAGCGGGCCTCTCACGCGGCGTCGGCGGCCTGTGGTCAATGAAGTTTTTTACGTCTGCGCCAGAGGCAGGCGGACGGTCACTGAACACTTTTTGACCAGAGGCGTCGGTCCATTCAAAACGTGCCGCCTGTGCGAAGACAGCGGCGCTGGCGCCAAGCGCCAGGGCGAGAACAAGAGCGGTGGTGTGTTTCATAGCGGGGGCGAGTGTAGATGCTGCGCTGCGCCATTTGGACGCTGCCTGCGCGCACTGTGGCACGGGAGGCGTTTTATAAAATCGGCTTTTTGGAGCAAAACAACTATGCGCCTTCTTGGCAACGCGCTCACATTTGACGACGTGCTGCTCGTCCCCGCTGCCTCCTCCGTCCTGCCCAAAGACGTTGACCTGGGCACCCAACTCACCCGCCGCATCCGCCTGAACCTGCCGCTGCTCTCGGCGGCCATGGATACCGTCACCGAGTCGCGCCTGGCGATTGCCATGGCGCAAGAAGGCGGCATCGGCATCATTCACAAAAACATGTCTGCCGCTGACCAGGCGCGGCAGGTGGCGCGCGTCAAGCGCCACGAAAGCGGCGTGCTGCGCGACCCGGTGGTCATCACACCCGAATACACCGTGCTGCAGGTCAAGCAGCTCTCGGAAGAGCTGGGCATCAGCGGCTTTCCAGTCATTGAAAACGGGCGCGTGGTGGGCATTGTCACGGGGCGCGATGTGCGCTTTGAAAGCCGGCTTGACGTGCCGGTGCGCGACATCATGACGCCGCGCGCGCGCCTGGTGACGGTGCCAGAAGGCATCGCGCCGCAGGAGGCCAAGCGCCTGCTCGGCAAGCACAAGTTGGAGCGCCTGCTCATCATTGACGACGACGACCGCCTCAAGGGGCTGATCACGGTCAAGGACATCACCAAGCAGACCACTTTCCCCAACGCCGCGCGCGATGATGCCGGGCGGCTGCGCGTGGGCGCTGCCGTGGGCGTGGGACAGGGGACGGAGGAGCGCGTGGAGGCGCTGGTGAAGGCAGGCGTGGACGCCATCGTTGTCGACACCGCGCATGGCCACAGCAAGGGCGTGATTGAGCGCGTGCGCTGGCTCAAACAGAACTGGCCGCAGGTGGACGTGGTGGGCGGCAATATCGCCACGGCTGCTGCCGCGCGCGCGCTGCTGGACGCGGGCGCTGACGGCGTGAAAGTGGGCATCGGCCCGGGCAGCATCTGCACCACGCGCATCGTCGCCGGCGTGGGCGTGCCGCAAATCACCGCCATCGACAACGTCGCGCGCGCGCTGGAAGGCAGCGGCGTGCCGCTGATTGCCGATGGCGGCGTGCGCTACTCCGGCGACATTGCCAAGGCCATTGCCGCCGGCGCGCACTCCGTGATGATGGGCGGCATGTTCGCCGGCACCGAGGAGGCACCGGGCGAAATCGTGCTCTACCAGGGGCGCAGCTACAAAAGCTATCGCGGCATGGGCAGCATCGGCGCCATGCAGCAGGGCAGCGCCGACCGCTATTTTCAAGAGAGCAGCACCGGCAACCCCAACGCCGACAAACTCGTGCCCGAGGGCATTGAAGGGCGCGTGCCCTACAAAGGCAGCGTCGTCGCCATCATTTACCAGCAGGCAGGCGGCCTGCGCGCCAGCATGGGTTATTGCGGCTGCGCCACGATTGAAGACATGCGCCAGAAGGCCGAGTTTGTGCAAATCACCGCCGCCGGCATCCGCGAAAGCCATGTGCACGACGTGCAAATCGTCAAAGAGGCACCCAATTACCGCGCCAATTGAAAAACCTCGGTGGCTCCCATTGAGGAGCCATTTTTTTGCAATCAATTTCAAAAAGGCAGCTTTTATGGCACACGACACCATCCTCATTCTTGACTTCGGCTCGCAAGTCACGCAACTCATTGCGCGCCGCGTGCGCGACGCAAAAGTGTATTGCGAAGTGCATCCGTGCAGCGTCAGTGGCGCATGGCTGGAAAAATTCGCCGCAGAAAATGCGCTCAAAGGCATCATTCTCTCCGGCAGCCACGCCAGCGCCTACGCTGAAAACACCGACCGCGCACCGGAGGCCGTATTTACGCTGGGCGTGCCGGTGCTCGGCATCTGCTATGGCATGCAGACCATGGCGCAGCAGCTTGGCGGCCAGGTGGAAGGCGGGCCGCAGGGCGAGTTTGGGCGCGCCTCTGTCAGCGTGCAGGCAGGCCGCCTGCTGGAGGGGCTGGACGCGCAGCTTGATGTGTGGATGAGCCACGGCGACCACGTCAGCCGCCTGCCGCCCGGCTTTGCAGTGATGGCCAGCACCAAGGGCTGCCCCATTGCGG
>ONTY01000296.1 GCA_900320815.1 uncultured Pseudomonadota bacterium | reverse complement strand
AATTTAAAAGATTATCAAACAATGCAAAAGATGATTTGATATATGGAATTAGAAGAAATATTGAATATTTCCCCGTATTCGATGGGAAAAGAAGAGAAACGTACGCTCCGGGCGGCGTGTTGACGCACTGCGCCTGCCTCCCCAATCCGCCGCCACGCCAGCAGCGCCGGCAGCGTTGCATTGCAGCATTATCCCTCGCCCCGACAATTTCCGCCCAACCGCCAGCGCATGAAGGTTTTCACCAGCTGTTCCGCGCGGACAAACCAGAATCAACAGGACATCGCCTGCGATGTGGCACTCACGGTATTTCTTCTTGAGCTTTACTGGCCAGCATGATGCGCGCTTGCCGGCAATCTGAAATGGCAATAGATTGATACTCCAAAATCAGACCATAAAAAAAGAGGAGCCAAAGCTCCTCTTTTTGCTTTTGGTGCGCTTGTTGCCGCAGCAGCTTAGAAGTTATGCTGGATACCCAAACCCCAGTGGGTCTGCCCATCCAGGCGCAGCACGTCGCCGTAGAAGAAGGTGCGCTTGGACAGCGAGTATTTGCCTTCCAGCAGGGCGTTGGTGTATTTCTTGGCACCCCATTCGTTCTTGGTATCGCGCGCCACGTCCAGCACCACAGAGAAGGCGCCAAACTTGGCCTGACCGCCAATGCTGAACCCACGGCGGCGCAGCTCAACCGCGCGACCCAGTGCGTCCATGCCGTGAGGCAGGGCGACGCCGTCAGTGGTGGCGTTGTGATACGACGCGGCCAAGGCAAAGTTGCCAAAGTCATATTTGGCGCCAAGCTGATAGTTGGTCTTGCCGTGATCCAGCCCCTTGTTCACAGACAGGCCGGCTGCGATGGGACCATTGTGGTACCACACACCCAAGTCCCAGGCGTTCTTGCGCAGGCCAGTATCGTTTTTGGAAACAAAGGCCACAGCCGCCTGCAGGCCGCTCATATTCGGGGTGATGTAGGCAAAGGCGCTGTCAGCCCAAGGACCCATGCCAATGGCTGCATAGCTGTTGCGCACCACAGAGTAGTTGGCCAGCCCGGTGAGGTCGTAGGCGAACTCGGCAATGTGCGTCGGCGTCACCTGGCGCCCCAGCTTGACCGTGCCCCAGCCGCCGCCAAAGAACACGTTGGCGTCACGATCCCAGAAGCGTCCGCTGCTTGCCCCAAAGGGAGAGCCGTCAAACTCAACGTTGCTGCCATCGTCCAGCGACAGGCCGGCTTCAAATGTGAAGCCGGCCACGTTGCCGCCGCCCAGGTCTTCCACGCCTTTCAGCCCGATGCGGCTGGGGGTGTTGTTCACCAGGGTGTTGCCGCCGGTGAACTCGGTCTTGCCGGGTTTAATACGGCCAACGCCAGCATCAGCAATGCCGTAAAGGGTTACAGAAGACTGCGCCACGGCAGCGCCGCACGCGCTAACAGCAGCCAAGGCAATGAGGGTTTTTTTCATCATGTTGGATTTCTCCGGAAACTATTGAAATACAGGGCGCCGGTGCTGCACTGCACTATGAGAAAGCGCGCCGGCTCACTCCCCGCAGGGAAGTTGCGCGTATTGCACCGCAAAACGCCTATGTCGAGCAAAGGTTTTCGCCGTGTTTCCCAGCCGACTGTTCTAAATCGTTGGTAGCGCGCAACAGGCGCCCTCCAACACCTGCGACAAGGCGTCTGTGCGAACGGTACCGGCTGCACAGATGTAGAAAGATTGCCAAGGGTATGCTTCACTTGCCCGCATATATTTCGGGCAATCAATGGTATACACATGGGGTATTTGGCACGCTTCATTGTCTCCCTCTATGCACCAGTGCGCCCCAATCCCCCAAGCCAGAGCAGCTCATGGGGGGGCAGCAGCGTCCAGCCCTGTCATACTTTTTTGGTGGTGTGCGCTGCCTTGATTTTCTTCTGTCGTCGCCGCCTGCCTCCACATCCAAACCGAGTCCGGGGGCATCCACATGCCGCCAGAAAATCCTGAAAAAAACAGCCGCGTTTTTTATTCCGTCTCACGCCGCCGCCAGGCGTGAGAGTTCGGCCACGCGATTCATGGCGCGGTGCAGCGCGGCAAGCAGGGCCAGGCGGTTGGCGCGCAACTGTGCGTCTTCGGCGTTGACCAGCACTTCATCAAAAAAGGCATCAACGGGCGCGCGCAGCGCAGCCAGTGTTTTCAACTCGCCCGTAAAGTCGGCGGCGCTGTGGCATTTTTCGGCTTCGGCGCCAAGGGTTTTCAGCGCCTCGTAGAGTGTTTTTTCTGCCGCCTCCTGCAGCAGGGTTTCGTTCACATTTTCTGCGGGCGCGGCGCCCTCGCTTTTTTTCAAAATGCGTCCGATGCGCTTGGCCGGCCAATGGGCAGGGCAAGCACGGCATCCACTTCCGCTGCGCTGGCGCCGCCGCCTTGCAGCGAGACGGCGAGGCGATCCGCAAAAAAGCCCATGAGCCGCTCCGTGGGGTTTTCAATCAGTGCGCCAAAGGCGGGCACAGCCGCCGCAATGAGCGCGGGCAGCGCCAGCGGCATGTTTTTCTCGCCCAGGATGCGCAGCACGCCCAGCGCGTGGCGACGCAGCGCGTAGGGGTCGCGCTCGCCGCTGGGTAGCTCGCCAATGCCAAACAGCCCCACCAGCGTTTCCAGCTTGTCAGCGAGCGCGAGCACGGCGCCGGTGTGGTTGCGCGGCAGCGCGTCGCCGGCAAAGCGCGGCTTGTAGTGGTCTTCAATGGCAATGGCCACGCCGTCGCGCAGCCCTTCGTGGCGCGCCAGGTAGCCGCCCATGATGCCCTGCATCTCCGGAAACTCGCCCACCATGCCCGTGAGCAGGTCGCACTTGGCCAGCCGCGCGGCCTGCAGTGCCTTGCTTTCCAGCGCGTCAAACTCGTCCTTATCAGCGGCGCTGTACGGGTAGCGCGCCTGCCGAAGCTGCTCCACAACAGCGCGCGCAATGTGCGCCACGCGCGCGCTGCGCTGCTCCTGCGTGCCGAGCTTGTTGTGGTAGACGACGCGCGCCAGACCCGCCACGCGGGACTCCAGCGTCGCCTTACAGTCCTGCTCGTAGAAAAACTGCGCGTCCGCCAGGCGCGGGCGCACCACGCGCTCGTTGCCGTCAATGATGGCGGCGGGGTCAGCGGGCGTGATGTTGCTCACCACCAGAAAGCGGTTGGACAGGCGGCCTTCCGCTGTCAGCAGCGGGAAGTACTTCTGGTTCGCCTTCATGGTGAGGATGAGGCACTCCTGCGGCACGCGCAAAAACGCCTCGTCAAACTGGCAGCAGAGCACATTGGGGCGCTCCACCAGCGCCGTGACCTCATCCAGCAGCGCGTCGTCTTCTATGGCGTGCAGCCCCGCGCCCGCCGCAGCAGTGGCAGCGGCAATCTGGCGCACGATGTCGGCGCGGCGCTCCTCAAAACTGGCAATCACCGCGCCAGCCTCGCGCAGCTGCTGCGCGTAGCTGTCGGCGTCCTTGA
>ONTY01000048.1 GCA_900320815.1 uncultured Pseudomonadota bacterium | reverse complement strand
GAAGCCATCGCCAGCGGCTACGGCGCCGTCCAGCCCCCGCTGCACGAGCTGGTGGACTTTTTGCTCAGCGACATTGGGCGTGAACTGGACGAGCGTCGTCCCATTCCCGTGCCCTCATTCGTCAGTCGCGCCCGTCGCCGCGCCCGTCGCATGGGGCGGTTTGCCCGCCGCCGTCCGCTGCAGCAGGCAGGGTGTGCGCTGCTTTCGCTGACCTTGGCGCTGCAGCTTGCGCTGGGCGCGCGGCATTGGCTGGCCGCGCGCCAGCCGGCGCTGGCTGGCGTGCTGCGCGCGCTGGCGCACCCGCTGGGGCTGCGCGTGCAGCCATATCGCCACATTGACGCCATCGTCATTGACTACACGGGCCTCACCCGCAGCGCCGCTGACAGCTTTCAGTTCCACTACAGCCTGCGCAACCGGGCTGGCCTGCCCGTGGCGACCCCGGCGCTGGAACTCACCCTCACCGACGCCCAAGGCCGGCCACTCGTGCGCCGCGTCGTCAGCGCCACTGAACTCGGCGCGCCAGACGCCATTGCTGCACACAGCGAACACAGCGGTGCACGCACCCTCGCGCTGGCGCGCTCTGCCAGACCTGCCGCTGTCACTGACTACACCGTGGAAGCTTTTTATCCCTGATTTTTTCAAAGAAAAAGAGCGAGCACTCGCATAAAAAGCGTGCACGGTGCTCTTTTATTGAGAGTAAAAAAGCTTCCCTCTGCTTGCCCCATGTCCATCCTCATTTGCGGTGCCCTGGCCTACGACACTGTGCTGGAGACCACCGCCAGCTTCACCGGGCTGATGCAGCGGCACCCCCTTGCTTTTCAGGCGCACGCCATGCGGCGCGAATGGGGCGGGTGCGCCGGCAACATTGCCTATGCGCTGCGCCAACTCGGCGGCGAGCCGCTGCCGCTGGCCGCTGTTGGCAGTGATGGCGCGCGCTATCTGGCGCGGCTGCGGCGGCTGGGCATCAGCACAGACTGTGTGCAGCGCGTGCCGCACGTGCGCTGCGCGCACGCCACCATCATCAGCGGCGAGGGCGGGCGGCAAATCACCGTTTTTCATGCCGGCGCGGCTGCGGCTGAGCCCTTTCCCGCCGTGCCGCAGCGCACGGACATTGCGCTTGCCATCCTCGCGCCCGAAGTGCGCGCCGCCACACTTGCACACGCGGCGCAATTGGTCGCCGCGCGCATCCCCTTTGTGTTTGACCCGGGGCAGAGCCTGGGCGAGTTCAACCGCGAGGAATTGGCGTGCCTGACGGCGCAAGCGTGCTGCACGGCGGTCAATGAAAACGAGGCGCGGCTGCTCGCCGCGCGGCTGGCGCTGGACGTGAGGCGGCTTGCCGCGCACTGCGGCACGCTGTTTGTCACGCTGGGCGCGCGCGGCTGCGACGTGTGGGAGCGGCAAGGGCAGGGCGCCGGCTGCACGCACGTGCCCGGCGTGCCGGCGCACGTTGTTGACCCCACCGGCTGCGGCGACGCCTGGCGCGGCGCGCTGCTCTACGGCTTGGCGCGCGGTGACTCGCCCGTGCGCTGCGCGCAGCTTGGCAGCCGTCTGGGGGCGCTGGCCGCAGCCAGCCTGGGCGCGCAAGGCTGGTGCATGACTGACGCGCGCCAGTGCTGTTGCACGCCATAGACAGAATAAGGCTGACGGCGCGGCGCAAGCTATTTCTTTCCACCCCAGCCCGCGTTGTGGTGGGCAGGGGGGGAATTGTTTTGTGTGCCTGCCATGTGCAGGCGAATATGCGGAGCTTCCTCCATATACTCATCATTCTAATGCTGTGATGCCGGCGATATATGCAGGCAAACAAAGCATACTCTTTTCTTTGGAGCTGGCTTTGTCAGCGCCCGCGCCAGAACAGCCCGTCCAGTTCTTTGAGCGTGACTTGCCGCCAGGTGGGGCGTCCGTGGTTGCACTGGTCGGCGCGCTCGCACGCTTCCATCTGGCGCAGCAGGGCATCCATTTCGGGCAGGGTGAGGCGTTTGCCGGCGCGCACGGCGGTGTGGCAGGCCAGGGTGGAGAGCAGTTCGTTTTGCTGGCGCTCGATGTGGCGGCTTTCGCCGTGGGCAGCGAGTTCGGCAAGCACAGCGCGGGCAAGCGCGCTGGCGTCGCAGCCGCCCAAGAGCGCGGGCACAGCGCGCACGGCCAGGCGCCCAGGCGCGGTTTGGCTGATGTGCAGGCCAAGGCGCTCCAGTGCTTCGGCGTGCTCTTCGGCGCAGGCAGCCTCGGCATCGCTGGCGGCAAAGCCCGCCGGGATGAGCAGCGTCTGGCTGGCGATGCGGCGCTGCTCGTATTGCGCTTTCAGGCGCTCGTAGACGATGCGCTCGTGCGCCGCGTGCATGTCCACGATAACGAGGCCAGCTTGGTTTTCCGCCAGGATGAAGGCGTCGTGGATTTGCCCGACGGCGCGTCCCAGAGGTTGATGGGGCTGGTGCGCCTGAGGCAAGGCGCGCTCTTGGGCGGGCGTTTCGTTGGCGATGGCGCTGGCAGCGGCGGCGGTGAAGGAAGCGGGCGGCTCTGGTGCTGCGTGTTCTGAACCCCAGAGGGCACGCAGTTCAGCCACGGCGGCTGCCGGGCTGGCGCCGCGCTGCGGGCGCGGGTAGTGCAGGGCGGTGTGCGCCCGGGCAGCGGGGAGGGTGGCGTTTTCTCCCGTCGCTTGCCCGGCGCGCGGAGCGGCGAGGGCGCGTTCAGCCGCAGACTGCAGCGCCTGATGGACGGCGGCGCTGTCGCGGAAGCGCACTTCTGTTTTGGCGGGGTGCACGTTGGCGTCCACCAGGGCGCTGTCCAGCCGCAGGCGCAGCAGCCAGGCGGGCTGACGCTGGCCGTGGAGCACGTCGGCATACGCGGCGCGCATGGCGTGCTGGATGGCCGCCGAGCGCACAAAGCGCCCGTTGACCCAGGCAAATTGCCGATCGCCCCGTGCACGCGCGGCGCTGGGCAGGCCGACGCGCCCGGTGATGTGCAGCGGGCCGGCGTGCACATCCAGCGGCAGCGATTCGTCAAGGAAGTGCTGCCCCAGCACATCGGCAATGCGCTGCTGCAGTTCGGCGGCAGGCCAGTTTGCGATGACGCGCCCGTCGGCCCAGACGGTGAAGGCGACTGCGGGGCGCGCGAGGGCGTGGCGGCGCACCGCCTCCATGCAGTGCGCCTGCTCGGTGGCGGCGCTTTTCAGAAAGCGGCGGCGTGCGGGCACTTTGAAAAAAAGCTCGCGCACCTGCACCGTGGTGCCCGCCGCGCGCGCAGCGGGCTGCAGGGCGCCGCCTTCTGCCGGAGCCAGACGCCAGGCGTGCGCGCTGCCGGCGGCGCGGGCTGTCAGCTCCACCTCGGCCACGGAGGCGATGGCGGCCAGCGCCTCGCCGCGAAAGCCCATCGTCTCTACCGCCTGCAACTCCTCCAGCGAGGCAATTTTGCTGGTGGCGTGCCGCAGCAGGGCGCGCGGCAAATCGTCCTGCGGAATGCCGCAGCCGTCGTCGGCAACGGAAATCAGTCGCACGCCGCCAGCGGCCAGGCGCACTTCAATACGACGCGCGCCGGCGTCCAGCGCGTTATCCAGCAGCTCGCGCACCACAGAGGCGGGGCGCTCCACCACTTCGCCAGCGGCAATCTGGCTGATGAGCGCATCGGGCAGTTCAAGAATGGGGCGGCGCGGCGCGGCGGCGGGCAGGGGGGGGAGGGCAAGAGCAGAGGCAGTCACAGCGGGCATTGTGCGCGCACCACTAGAATGCGCGCCCGCCGCCCAAGGAGCGTTGCAGCGCCAGCAAAATCAAGCAGGCGCGAGGCTTGGCGGCATATTTCCTTTGTCTTTGCAACGACGCTCATCTGCCCTGCTGCTGATGCGCGCGTTGCTTTTTTTGTGCCGGGCGCGCAGCAGCTTCTTTTGGAGAAACGAGTATGTCTGCATCCCGCACCCCTTCCCCCGAAGCAGTTGTCGCCGATATTGGTCTGGCCGATTTTGGCCGGCGCGAAATCGCCATTGCCGAAACGGAAATGCCCGCGCTCATGGCCATCCGCCAGGAGTTTGCCGCGCAAAAACCGCTCAAAGGTGCGCGCATCGCTGGCAGCCTGCATATGACGATTCAAACCGCCGTGCTCATTGAAACGCTGCTGGCACTGGGTGCCGAGGTGCGCTGGGCGTCGTGCAACATTTACAGCACGCAAGACCACGCGGCAGCGGCCATTGCGGCGGACGGCGTGCCGGTATTTGCCGTCAAGGGCGAATCGCTGGCAGATTACTGGGAATATACGCACCGCATTTTTGAGTTCGGCAGCGAAGGGCCGAACATGATTCTGGACGACGGTGGCGACGCCACGCTGCTCATTCACCTGGGGAAGGACGCGGAAAAAGACATTTCCGTACTTGCCAACCCGACGTGCGAAGAAGAAAAAGTGCTGTTTGCTGCCATTCGCGCGCATCTGGACAAAGACGCGCAGTGGTACACGCGCCACGGCGCGCAGATTATCGGTATCACGGAAGAAACAACGACGGGCGTGCACCGCCTCAATGAACGCTCCGCCAACGGCACGCTGCGCTACCGCGCCATCAATGTCAATGACAGCGTCACCAAAAGCAAGTTTGACAATCTGTATGGCTGCCGTGAATCGCTGGTGGACGGTATTAAACGCGCCACCGATGTGATGGTGGCCGGAAAAATCGCCGTGGTGTGCGGCTATGGCGACGTGGGCAAGGGCTGCGCGCAGGCGCTGCGCGCGCTGGCCGCGCAGGTGTGGGTGACGGAAATTGACCCCATTTGCGCGCTGCAGGCGGCAATGGAAGGCTACCGCGTGGTGACAATGGAACAGGCAGCGCCGCTGGCGGATATGTTTGTGACCTGCACCGGCAACCGCGACGTGATTACCTACGCGCACATGGCGGCGATGAAAGACCAGGCCATTGTCTGCAATATCGGCCATTTTGACAGCGAGATTGACGTGGCGTCGCTGGAAGAAAAATGCCAGTGGGAAGCCATCAAGCCGCAAGTGGACCACGTGATTTTTGCGGATGGCAAGCGCATTATTCTTCTGGCGCGTGGTCGCCTGGTGAATCTGGGCTGCGCCACCGGGCACCCCAGCTATGTGATGAGCAGCAGCTTTGCCAATCAGACGATGGCGCAAATTGAGCTGTTCACGCGCCCGGATGCGTATGAAGCGGGGAAAGTGTATGTGCTGCCCAAACTGCTGGATGAGAAAGTGGCGCGGCTGCAGCTTTCAAAACTGGGCGTGCCACTGACGCAATTGACGGATGTGCAGGCCGCCTATATTGGCGTGAACAAAGAAGGGCCGTACAAGCCGGAAACGTACCGCTATTGAGAAAAGCGGAGCACAAAACGCTATGCGCGCCGACCAGCTTCTGGTGCAGCGCGGTCTGGCGGCCAGCCGCAGCCAGGCGCAGCGGCTGATAAAAGCCGGGCTGCGCTGGCGCCTGCAAAATGGCGAATGGCAGGCGGCGCACAAAAATGGCGCCGATATTCCCTCGCAAGCCGAATTGCAACTCGCCAGCGATGCCGAGACGCGCTACGTCTCGCGCGGCGGCCTGAAGCTGGAAGGCGCGCTGCGTGCCACGGGGCTGGACGTGCGCGGGCGGCGCTGCCTGGACGTGGGGCAATCCACAGGCGGCTTTACGCACTGCCTGCTGCAGCGCGGCGCGGCGCATGTGACGGGTGTGGACGTGGGGCACGGGCAACTGCACCCAAGTTTGGCGAATGATGCGCGCGTGCGCTGCATTGAAGGCGTGAATGCGCGGTATTTGAACGCTGATATTCCTGGTGGCGCGGCATTTGATGTGATTGTGGGCGATGTGTCGTTTATCTCGCTCACGTTAATTTTGCCGGCGCTTGTTTCCTTGCTGGCGGACGGCGGGCATATTCTGATGCTCGTCAAACCCCAGTTTGAATTGCAGCCGCATGAAATTGGCAAGGGCGGCGTAGTGCGCGCCGCAGCTTTGTACGACAAGGTGCGGCAGAAAATTGAATCGGCCTGCACCGCACAGGGCTGGCGCATTGTACACTGGTTGCCCAGCCCCATTTGCGGAGGCGATGGCAACCGCGAGTTTTTCATTCATGCACAAAAATAAGGCAAGAACATGGCTTTGAATGTTCCAGTAAGTCTGGAGTTTTTCCCGCCGCGCACGCTGGCGGGCATTGAAAATCTGGCCGCCGAGCGGCAAAAGCTCTATGCCCTGCAGCCGGAGTTTTGTTCCGTCACCTTTGGTGCCGGCGGCTCCACGCAGCAGGGCACACTGAATACGGTGCGTGCCATTTTGAAAGAGGGCGTGCCTGCGGCGCCGCATCTGTCGTGCATCGGACAAGCCAAGGGAGATATTCGCCGCCACCTGAAAGAGTTTCAGGCCGCAGGTGTGCGTCGCATTGTGGCACTGCGCGGCGACTGGCCCAGCGGCTACGGGCCGTCTGATGGCGACAGCGATTTTTATTATGCGCGCGACCTGGTACGCTTTATCCGCGAGGAAACGGGCAATTATTTTCATATTGACGTGGCGGCCTACCCGGAAATGCACCCGCAGGCGCGCACGCCGTGGGCCGATTTGGACGCCTTTGCCAGCAAGGCGGCGGCGGGCGCCAACAGTGCGATTACGCAGTATTTTTTCAATGCCGATGCCTATTTTCGTCTGGTGGACGAATTGCAGCGGCGCGGCGTGGATATTCCAATCGTGCCGGGCATCATGCCCATCAACCATGCGCCGCAACTGCTGCGTTTTTCCGACGCGTGCGGTGCCGAGGTGCCGCGCTGGCTGCGGCTGCGGCTGGAGGCGTATGGCGACGACGCTGAATCAGTGCGCACACTCGGGCACGAGTTCATGACCAGTTTGTGCCGTCGCCTGATTGATGGCGGCGCGCCTGCGCTGCATATCTACACACTCAACCGCAGCGCGCCTACACTGGCGCTGTGCCAGAGCTTGTAACAGAACACGCTGCCATGAATCTGCCCTCCTTTGTCTTTGGCGGCGCTGCTTGCCTTTGCAGCCGCCGCGCAGCCCGCGCCTGCGGCGCCCGTGTCTTCTGCGCCTTCTGCCGCTGAGGCTGCCCTCCCTCCCGCTTTTGCTGCAAATCCCGCTGCGCCCGTTTCCTCTGCCCCTGAGGCGGCTGCGCCGCGCAGCACGTTTTGGGATATGACAGACGCTGCTGCTACGGCGGCGGCGGAGGAGGACGATGACATCAGCGATTGGCTCAGCGGCGCGCAGCCCGGCGCAGCCCTGCTGCCCGTGGCCAACCTGCTGGCCGTGGGGTATGGCGAAGCGCGGCTGGCTGCGCCGCGCGGCCCGGCGCTGGGGCTGGAGAGCGGCGCCGAAGTGGGACGCGGTGAGGCTTCGTGGTATGGCCCCGGCTTTCACGGGCGCCTGACGGCCAATGGCGAACGCTTCAACCAAGAGGCGATGACCGCCGCACACAAAACCCTGCCCTTTGGCACGCGCGTGCGCGTGCGCGTGCCGCGCACCGGGCGCGAAGTGGTGGTGCGCATCAACGACCGCGGCCCCTATGTGAAGGGGCGCATCATTGACCTGAGCAGCGCAGCGGCCACGGCCATCGGTCTGAAAGCGCGCGGGCACGAAGCGGTGGTGCTGCACAAACTCTCTGGCGGCGGCGAGGAGCTGCCGCCGCCTGCGCCGCCCGGCAATGTGGACTTTGGTCTGGACGCCGGGCGCGGCGCGCCAGGACTGCGCGCTGGTGACTTTAAATAGGTATACCCCTTATAATTATCATCCATTACCGGCTTTATAAGCCGGTAATGGATGAATACCATTTCTTATCCTCTCCCCACACCCTACACACTCCAGCGCGCCGCTTCGCGGCACGCGAGGGTGAGGGGAGTTTTTGTGTTTTGCCGCAGGTTGCCATCCATAGCCAACGCCAACAAAGCTGCATGTGTGCTTTCAGATAGTGCGTCCGCGCGTTTGTCCAGTGCCTGACAAAAGCCAGGCACCGAGGATTTCATGGCCGCTATGAGCCGTTGGTGGCGGTGGCGCGGCGCAGAATGTCGGCGGTGGCATCGCGCCCATATTCCTCGGCGTGCTCCAGGGCGGCCCGGCCGTGGGCATCGGTGGCGTCCAGTTGCGCGCCATGCGCCAGCAGCAGGCGCAGGCAGTCTACGGCGCCTTCACGGGCGGCGATGGCAAGCAGCGGGGTGCCGCTGGCGTCTCGCGTATTGGCGTCCAGCCCTTTATCAAGAAAAACTTTGAGGATATTGCTGCGGTCGTGGCGCAGGGCGATTTTGAGTGGGCTGCGTCCCTGGGCGTCGCAGGCGGTGGCGATATTTTCTTCGTGCTCTAGCAGGAGGGCGATGGCGTCGGCGCTTTCACTGCCGGCGGCGTGGGTGAGGGCTGTGCGTCCGGAGGTATCGGCAGCGCGGATATTGGCGCCAGCGCGCAGCAGCAGGGGAATGGCGGCGGCGGTATTTTCACCATATCCGTCTGCGGCGTGCATCAGCGCCGTTTTTCCATTGTCGTCTGCGGCATTGACGCTGGCGCCTGCATCCAGCAGCAGGCGCAGCGCGCCAATATTGCCGCTTTCTGCGGCAAACATGAGTGCGGTGTAGCCGCGCCATTCGCGTGCTTCAATATCAGCACCTTTTTCCAGCAGAACTTGCATGGCGCGCAGCCGGTTTTCATCGTCCTGCTTGTGCTCTTCTTCGCATTCGCAGCGGGCAATCTGCATGAGAGCGGTGTAGCCATTTTCATCGGCAGCGTTGATATTGGCGCCGGCCTCCAGCAACAGGCGCACCATATCGGCATGTCCATAACCGGCGGCGTTGGTGAGTGGGGTGCCGCCGTCATTTTCAGCGGCGTTGGGATTGGCGCCTTTTTCAAGCAGGAGGCGGGCGGCCTGCATTTTTCCTTCCACAGCGGCACATGCGAGCGCCGTAGAGCCGTGGTTATTGGCAGCTTCAATATCGGCGCCCCTGTCCAGCAGCAGGCGCATGGTGCTGATGCATCCGTGCGTGGCAAACATAAGGGGGGTGTGACCGTGGGAGCCGGGAATGTGGATATTGGCGCCGGCTTCAATAAGGGCGTTGGCGGCATTTTGGCAGTCAGCTTCGGCAGCGAGTGTGAGCGCGGTGCCAAAGTCCTGTTCCACGGCGTCGATATTGGCGCCGCGCGCAAGGAGCAGGCGAATGATGGCGGTGTGGCCGCCGTCAGCGGCGCCCATGAGCGCCGTCCAGCCTGATTCGTCGGCAAGGTTGGGGTCGGCGCCGGCCTCCAGCAACAGGCGCACCACATCGATATGCCCTTCCCAGGTGGCGCTCATCAGGGGGGTGCAAAAGTTGTATCCAGCATTTTTGTCATGTTCGGCGCTGGCATATTCCCCGGCGTTTGGATTGACGCCTTGCGCCAGCAGTGCGCGCACGGCGGCGGCATCGCCTTGGGTGGCCGCTTTGAGCAGTTGTTTTTCCAGGTCATTCATGGCGGATGTCCTTTTCTGGCATGGCAGTGTGTGCGCCGCGCGGCATCAAATGCGGGAAGTTCCATGCACATTCCCTGTTTTCTGATTTTCCATCGCGGCGGCTTGCAACATTGCCAGCACTGGCGCGTTGTCCAAGTCTTTTGCAATGGAAATCGCTCTATTCAGTCCACGGTGGGCGCCGTGGGACAGTAACAGGCGCAGTATGTCATACCCCTCATGATATGCCGCGTATGTGAGTGGTGTATCTCCGTGGCGACTGATGGCGTTGGTGTCTGCACCTGCGTCAAGCAAAAGGCGTATGGTTTTTGTTGCATACCCATTGCAGGCAAGCATTAGCGGTGTCAAACCATTCTTGTCAGCGGCATTGACATTCAGTCCTTCCCGCAGCAGAAAACGGCAGATTTCCACATACCCGCCATTTGCGGCCAGCAGCAGGGCTGTTTCCCCATCGGCAGTAGTTTCTTTGAGGTTTGCTCCCTGGCTGGCGAGAAAACGCACCATCGCCAGCCGCCCTTCTTTTGCTGCACACAGCAGGGCGGTGGCGCCGCCTTTGCGAGCATGAATGTCCGCGCCCGCTGCCAGCAACATACGTGCAATTTCTACGTGGCCACTTTCGGCGGCGCACGCCAGTGCCGTTGTACCTTTGCCAATAACGTTGGCATCGGCGCCGTGCGCCAGCAAAAACTTGACGATGCCCCCGTGCCCGCTCCAGGCAGCGTACGCCAGTGCATTCAGGCGATAGCCATCAAGATAATTAATGGCGGCTCCGCGCGCTACAAGTAGGCGAACAATATTAAAATATCCGTGGCGCGCCGCTGCCATCAGCGCTGTATATCGTTTATCCCACCCTGCGCCGCCAGTGTTGATGGCGGCGCCAGCACCCAGCAGCAGTTCAACAATCTCCAAATAGCCGCCAGTGGCAGCGTAGAGCAAAGCGTCTTGCAGGCTATCTTGGGAATATGGCCTTTGCGCGAGACGCTGCCGGATGGCGTCCACATTGCCTTGAAAAGCCGCCCGTGCCAGTGGGCCGAAATGCTTTGGCATGCCTGTGCCTATGCCTGCGCGCCTTGCGCCTGTTCCAAGTCGCCCAGTTGGGCGGCGTCAAGCAGTTGGTGGTCAATGTCGCGCATGGCTGGTTCCTCATCATGTGTGCGCCGGCATTGTGCAGCATGGGCGGATGGATGAATACCCGCTGTAATAGTGACTGGTCGCCGGTGGATGTTAGCGGGTGATGGATTGATACCCATGCAGGAAACAAGAAAACAAAGCCGCATTGCCGGCGCAATGCGGCGCACCCTCACCCTGCCCTCTCCCTCTGCTGCCGCGAGGGAGAGGGGATGTTTTTTGTGTGCGCGCCCAGCTTCGCAGATGGCGTGGGTAGCGCCAAATGTTCGTTGGTATGCTTTGCTTGCCGGCTTATGAAGCCGGCAATGCGATGTTATAGGGTGTGGTATTTGTGTTCTTATGCTTTCAGATAGTCCGCCTTTGCGCCTATCCAGCGCTCGATATGGCGCGCGGCCATGTCGGGCCAATGTTCGAGCATGCGGGGGGCGGCGCGGTGCGCCCAGTGGAGCAGGGGGGCGTCTGCGCTGGGGTCGGCAAAGCGCAGCAGGGCGGCGCCGGATTGCCGTGCGCCGAGGAATTCGCCGGGGCCGCGCAGCGCGAGGTCGCGGCGCGCGATTTCAAAGCCGTCGTTGGTGTCTTGCATGGTTTGCAGGCGTGCGCGGGCGGTGTCGCCGAGGGGGGTGCCGTCGGGGGCGCCGTAGAGCAGCAGGCAATACGCCTCGCCCGCGCCGCGCCCTACGCGCCCGCGCAACTGGTGCAACTGACTGAGGCCAAAACGCTCGGCGTGCTCGATGACCATGATGCTGGCGGCGGGCACATCGACGCCCACTTCTATGACGGTGGTGCTGACGAGCACGGGCATGGTGCCGGCGACGAATTGCGCCATCACGTCCTGCTTTTCCGCCGCGCTCATGCGCGAGTGCAGCAGGCCCACGGTGCAGTGGGGCAGCGCCGCGCTGATGGTGGCGTGCGCTTGCGTGGCGTCGCGCAGATCAAGCGCCTCGCTTTCTTCAATCAGGGGACAGACCCAGTAGACCTGCCGCCCGGCGGCGATGGGGCGGGCAAGGCGGGCGATGACTTCACTGCGCCGCTGCTGGCTGACGAGGCGCGTGACGACGGGGGTGCGGCCGGGGGGCAGCGCGTCAATCGTGGAGACGTCCAGGTCGGCAAAGTGGCTCATCGCCAGCGTGCGCGGGATGGGGGTGGCGCTCATCATCAGCAGGTGCGGCTCAAAGTTTTCTCCGCCCTCGCTGCTTTTTTGCCGCAGCGCCAGCCGCTGCGCGACGCCAAAGCGGTGCTGCTCGTCAATGATGGCGAGGGCAAGACGCGCAAATTGCACCTGCTGCTCGATGACGGCGTGCGTGCCAATGACCAGCGCCGCCTGCCCGCTGGCAATCGCTTCCAGTGCCACGCGGCGCTGGCTGCGCTTTTGGCTGCCGGTGAGCCAGGCGACGCTCTGGCCACGCGCGGCCAGCAGCGGCGCCAGCCACTCGCCCAGACGTGCAAAGTGCTGGCTGGCGAGGATTTCCGTGGGCGCCATGAGCGCGCATTGCCAGCCGGCGTCGATGGCGCAGCAGGCGGCAAGGGTGGCGACGGCGGTTTTGCCGCTGCCCACATCGCCTTGCAGCAGGCGGTTCATGGGGCGGGGGCGCGCCAGGTCGGCGGCAATTTCGCGCGCCACGCGCTGCTGCGCCGCCGTGAGCGCGAAGGGCAGGGCGGCGAGGAATTGCTGCACCAGCCCATCCTCACGCGCGACAAGCTGCGGTGCGCGCAGCAGGGCGCGCTCGCGCCGCGCCTTGGCCTGCGAGAGCTGCTGCGCGAGCAGCTCTTCGGCCTTCAGCCTGCGCCACGCAGGGTGCGCGCGCTCCTGCAGCGCCTGCAGCGGCGCGCCGGGTGGGGGCTGGTGCAGGAAGTGCAGCGCGTCGTGCAGGCTCCAGAGCGGCTCGCCCTCTATCTCCAGCAGCAACTCGGCGGGGATGGTGTCGGACAAATCCGCGCGCGCCAGCCCGCCCAGCACGGCGCGGCGCAAATACGCCTGCGGCAACTGCGCCGTGCTGGGGTAGACGGGCGTGAGCGTCTCGGGCAGCGCGCCATCCGCCGAATGCACCACGGGGTGCGCCATCACGGGCGGCAGCCCGGCGCGCAGCACGCCGCGCGCCCGGATGCGCGCGCCGGGCGCCATCTGCTTTTGCTGCGAGGGGTAAAAGTTGAAAAAGCGCAGCAGGCAGGCGCGGTCGCCATCCGCCAGCGTCACCAGCAGATTGCGCCGCCAGCCGCCCAGCGTTTTGACCTCCTGCTGCGTGACGGTGCCCTCAATCTGCACCTCCTCGCCCAAATGCGCCCGCAGCGCCTCGGCCAGCGGCGTGACGCGCGTCTCGTCCTCATAACGCAGCGGCAAGTGCAGCGCCAAATCAATGTCGCGCACCAGCCCCAGCCGCCGCAACGCGCGCTGCGGCGCGGAAAGCCGGGCTTCTTTCGCGCCGTCGGCAGCCGCGCCGCTGGCAGCGGCGGCCTTCTTCTTGCGGGGCGTGCGGGGGGCGGGCATGGGCGGATTGTGCGGGAATGTGGGTGGCAAGGGTATACGTTCATTACCGTCTTATGAAGCCGGCGACCACGTATTGCAATTCAGTGTATATGAATGTGCCAAGGTGCAGGTTTGCATACCATTCACATATATTTGTGCTTGCCAGCATAATAAGCGGGTGACGTAGACATACCGAGTGTTTTTGTTTCATTCACAATAGAGTCGCATTTGCGCTCTGCGGCGCAGTCTGGGCAAGCAAGGTGCAAGGAAAACTTGGGGTGCAGGCGGCATGAAGTTTTTGAGCAACACGGGCAGCGAGCGTTTGGGCGATGCGCTTGCTGCCGCGATAGCGGACGGCAGTGTGCTGTCCGTCATTTCGTCTTGTTTTACTGTGTTTGCTTACGGGGAACTCCGGCACGCGCTTGAGCGCATTGGCGCACTGCGGTTCCTGTTTGACGAACCGGCGTTTGTGCAGCAGCTGCAGGACGGGAAAGAGCCGCGCGAGTTCATGCTCTCACAAAAGCGCCGCGAGCGTGGCGTGGGCGGCGTAGGGCTTGAGCTGACGCTACGCAACAGCCTCAAGCAGCGTCCCCTTGCGCGCGAATGCGCCCAGTGGATGCGCGAGAAAGCAGTATTCAAATCGGTGCGGCAGAGCGGAGTGGTGCAGTTCGGCGCGCTCTATCACGTAGAGCATGGCGGGGGCATGAGCGGCTTTCAAGGCTCCAGCGTGCCATTCACCCTTGAAGGGCTGGGCTATGAACATCGTGCGGGGGTTATCAGTGGCTATAGCGTTTTTTCGGGGGAAAACGAAGCGAGCAGCCTGAAAGCCGCGTTTGAGCAAGTTTGGGGCAATCCCTCTCTGGCAGTTGATGTCACGGCGCGCGTGGCGGAGCAGGTGGAAACGCTTTACCGAGAAAATGCTCCGGAGTTTATTTATTTCCTGACCCTCTACCACATATTCCATGATTTTGTGGAGCAGGAAAGCGACCCGATCAAGCCCGGCCTGAACTTTACCGAGTCAACAGTGTGGAAAAAGCTCTACGGCTTTCAGCAGGATGCCGTTGTGGGCGCCATCCGCAAACTTGAGAAATACAAGGGCTGCATCATTGCCGACAGCGTGGGTTTGGGCAAAACCTTTGAGGCGCTTGCCATCATCAAGTATTACCAGGAGCGCAATGACCGCATTCTGGTGCTCTGTCCCAAGCGCTTGCGCGAAAACTGGACGCTCTACACCTCCAATGACGAACGCAATCCATTGGATGACGACCGCCTGAACTACGACGTACTCAACCACACCGACCTGTCGCGTTACGGCGGTTTATCCGGCGACATCAATCTCGAGACACTGCGCTGGGGCAACTACGACCTCATCGTCATTGACGAGAGCCACAACTTCCGCAACAAACCCACTGACCGCACGCAGCACAGCCGCTATGAGCGGCTGATGAACGACGTCATACGTGCAGGCGTGCGCACCAAGGTGCTCATGCTCTCGGCCACACCGGTCAACAACCGCCTGCTCGACCTGCGCAACCAGATAGAAATCATCACCGAAGGCGACGATGCCTACCTTGCCGAAACCGACAACATCGGCTCCATCACCGCCGTGTGCCTCACCATTGCTCGCAGCCGCAAACACATTGCCAAGTACTACCGCGACGAGGCAGCCACCTTCCCCACGCGCCTGCCACCCATCAGCCTCAAGCCGCGCCTGGACACACTCGGCAAGCTGCCCAGTGTGGGCGAAATGAATGACAGCATCGCCTCGCTCTCTTTTGCCCAGTATCAACTGCTCTCCTACGTCTTGCCCGGCAAGCGCCAGAAATACGTGGAGCGCTACCTTGACACATGGGGCAACGACTTTGAGAGCCAGGTCAACCGCACCCACGCCGTTGCCAACCTGCTGCGCGTGAACCTGTTGAAGCGCCTGGAAAGCTCCATCAGCAGCTTCCGCATCACGCTCGAGCGTGTGCTCGGCGGCGCGCAGGCACTGCTTGCCCAGCTTGACGGCGCGCGCGCAGAAGCCGCCTATGAAACAGGCGAGCTGGCAAGTGGCTTTGACGATGACGACGATGCCGCCGAGTTTGAAGCGGGCGGCAAAGTGCGCGTCGACCTGCGCGATGTGGACGCACTGCGGTTGCGCCCTGACCTGGAAGGCGACATCCGCACGCTGGAAGAACTGCTCCGCTATGCCCGCCAGGTCACGCCAGAGCGCGACGAAAAACTTGCCGAGCTGCGCCGCTTTATTGACGGCAAAGTCGCTGCGCCCTTCAACCCCGGCAACCGCAAGCTGCTCGTGTTTTCTGCCTTTGCCGACACCGCCCGCTACCTCTATGGGCAACTCAGCGGCAGCCTGAAAGCGCAATACGGCATGGAATCGGCGCTCGTCACCGGCGGCACCAAAGGCGCCACCGCCACCATCAAACTGGCGCGCGCCACCTTTGGCGCCGTGCTTGCCCGCTTTTCGCCCAAGTCCAAGGAACTGCGCGAGAGCGAACGCGCCAAGGGAGAAATAGATGTCGTGTTCGCCACCGACTGCATCAGCGAAGGGCAGAACCTGCAGGACTGCGACTGCCTGGTGAACTACGACATCCACTGGAACCCCGTGCGCATCATTCAGCGCTTCGGGCGCGTTGACCGCCTTGGCAGCAGCAACGCCTGCGTGCAGCTTGTCAACTTCTGGCCCGACCGAAAAAGGCGCCGTCGTCTTGGAGCGCGCCGAATCATTGCTGCACTTTGACCCAGAGCTGGCCGCCTACGCCAGCTACCTTGCCGACATCCGCTACACCGCCCTGCCGCAAACCGACCTGCTCGCCTACGCCACCGCACTGTGCGAACGCACCGCCAAAGCCGCCGCCATCGCTGCCGTGGGCGAATATCCGCGCTGCCCGGACGTCAGCACACCCGCCCTCACGCAGCTGCTGGCGCAACTCAAAAGCCTGCAGGCAGACATCAGCGCCCTTGGCGTACGCTATCGCGACCGTGACGCCAGCCTTGCCGAAACCGCGCGGCTGCGCATGGACATCAACGCCAAAGAGCGCGAGCGCGACCAGCTTGCTGCAGCCATAAAGGAGCTATGTCATACCAGCTTGCTGCAGCCATAAAGGAGCTATGTCATGGATGACACCCCAAAACCGCCATCGTTGCCAAGGGTGGTGAAGTCGCACGACGTGCGCCTTGACGCCGATTACGCCGAGTGGCTGCTTGATGTCAAACGCCGCTGGCGCAGCGCCCAGGTGAAGGCGGCGGTGAAAGTCAACGCCGAGCAGCTTGCATTCAACTGGGCGCTGGGGCGGGACCTCGTGGCACGCAAGGCAGAGGAACGCTGGGGCACGGGCATCGTCGAGCAAGTCAGCCTTGACCTGCAGAGCGAGTTTCCTGATGCCAAGGGCTTCAGTGCACGCAACCTCTGGGACATGAGGCAGTGGTACCAGTTCTACGCCTCAGCCTCTTGCGCCGAAAAACTGCACCAGGCGGGTGCAGAACTGGAAGCCCTGCTTGCAACCGCCGGCACAAAACTGCGACAGGTTGCTGCAGTCATTCGTCCGGCTGTCGGGGAAAAGTTTCTGCGACAGCCTGTCGCAGAATTGGGGGAAGGCTCATCCGCAATGCTCCGCCAGGCCGGTGGAGGAATGGCGTTCCCTGTAGTCTTTGGCTTTGTTCCGTGGGGGCACCACATCGCAATCGTCCGAAAGTGCGATACGGTTGACGAGGCGTTGTTCTATATACGCAGGACAATTGAAGAAAACTGGAGCAGAAGCGCGCTCCAGAATGCCATTGAAGCGGGGCTGTTCCGCACGGCGGGGCGAGCTGTCACAAACTTTGGTGACTGGCTGCCGGAGAATCAGAGCCGCCTTGCCCAGGCCATCACAAAAGACACCTACGACCTTGGTTTCATTACGCTGCCCCCTGAATACGGCGAGCATGAGCTTGAAAACGCCCTCGAGCACAATATCACCCGCTTTCTGCTCGAACTGGGCATGGGCTTTGCCTTTGTCGGGCGGCAGGTGGAAATCATCGTCGCAGGCAAAACCCGCAGGGTGGACATGCTTTTTTATCACATCCGCCTGCGCTGCTACGTGGTGCTGGAACTGAAGGCAAAAGATTTTGAACCTGAGTTTGCTGGAAAGCTGAACTTCTACGTCAACGCCGTGGACGAACTGCTCAAAACCCCGGACGATAACCCAACACTCGGCTTGCTGATTTGCAAAAGCCGAAACCAGACCGAAGTGCAGTGGGCTTTCAAGGGTATCAACACCCCCATCGGCGTGGCAAACTATGCCAACGTGCAGATTCAGGACATTATACACAAACACCTTCCCTCGGCGGAGCAAATCAGGCAGCGCATTGAGCTGGCAGAGCGCGAGTTCACAGGCAGCCTTGAAGAAAACAGGAGCAGAAAATGACTGAAATTGAAAAACTGAACCTTGAAAGCGCTGATTTGGTCGCCGAGCGCATCGCGCAACTCAAGGCGCTCTTTCCCGAAGCCTTCGGCGAAGGCGGCATTGACTTTGACAAGCTGCGCCTGCTGCTTGGCGATGAAGTAGACGAGGGCACGGAACGCTACGGCTTCACCTGGCCGGGCAAGCGCGACGCCATCCGCCAGAGCCAGACGCCAAGCCGCGCCACACTGCGCCCCGCGCCCGAAGAAAGCGTGGACTGGGACACCACGCAAAACCTCTATATTGAAGGCGACAACCTTGAAGTGCTCAAGCTCCTGCAGCGCGCCTACCACGGCAAAGTCAAACTCATCTATATTGACCCGCCCTACAACACCGGCAATGATTTTGTCTACAAGGACAGCTTTGGCGATAGCATTGAAAACTACAGGCGTCAGGCTGGATTGGGCGCTCAATCCAACCCTGACACGAGCGGTCGGTTTCATTCGGATTGGTGTTCAATGCTTTATCCAAGATTACGGCTTGCGAGGGAGTTGCTTAAAGATGAAGGAATTATTTTCATCAGTATCGATGATAATGAATTGGATAACTTGCGTTTCATCATGGACGAGTTGTTTGGTGCAACGAACCGTATTGCGCAGGTTGTGACGGTTGCA
>ONTY01000072.1 GCA_900320815.1 uncultured Pseudomonadota bacterium | reverse complement strand
CTGCTGTGCATCCTCATTGCCATCGTCGCATTCCAGACGCTGCGCAATATGCTCAAAGGTCAGGTGTGCGTGGCGGAATAAAACGCGCACACGCGTTACGCTGAATGCAGCCGGGCGCGATCAAGCAAAAATCGCCCGGCAAATTTCCAAAAAGCGTTTTCGATAAACCGTTCTCCTGGCTGGCGCTATTTTGACTGCATCGCCCGCGCAGCCTGCGCCAGCTGTTCGCGCAACGCCTGCAGGCGTTTTTTTGCATCCCCCGGCGCAGTGGCGGTATTTTCCTGCGCATGCAGCGCCATTTCGGCAATAAAGCGGCTGGCGCGTGCGGGCACCAGGGCGCGTGCCACTTTGCGCTGGCGCGTCCAGCTGATTGCCAGCGTGCGTTGCGCGCGAGTAATGCCCACATACATCAGGCGGCGTTCTTCTTGCACGCGCGCATCGCGTGCGGCGGTGTCGCCGGCGTCTTCGGGACGCAGCGGCAGCACGCCTTCGGTGACGCCCGCCAGCAGCACATGCGGCCATTCCAGCCCCTTGGCTGCGTGCAGCGTGGAGAGGGTCAGCGCATCCTCCCCTTCCTGCTGCCGCTCGCCCAGTGTGGAGATGAGGGAAACGGTTTGCGCCACTTCCAGCAGCGTGGCTTGCCCGCCATTTTCATTGCCATTTTCTGCGGTATTTTCACAGCGCGCCGCCATCCATTCACAAAAATCCAGCACATTGGACCAGCGCGCCTGCGCCTGCGCCGCGCTTTCTGCCGTCGCCGCCAGGTGCTGCTCATAGCCAATATCGCGCAGCCAGGCATGCAGAAAAACGTGCGCTGGCACTTTTCCAGCGGCACGTGCGGCGCCCGCGCGCAGCGCATCCACCTGGCGTCCAAACTCGTGCAGCGCATCGATGGCGCGCTGCGACAGCGCCGTCGCCAGCGCCGTATGTTCCAGCGTATTCAATAACGGCAAATGCAACCGCTCGGCCAGCGCGCCAAGGGCCGCCAGCGTGTGCGTGCCAATGCCGCGTTTTGGCGTGGTAATGGCGCGCAAAAATGCCGGGTCGTCGCGCTCATTGACCCACAGCCGCAACCAGGCACATATGTCCTTGATTTCTGTGCGCTCAAAAAAACTCGTGCCGCCAGAGACGCGATAGGGAATATGCGCCTGCCGCAGCACCTGCTCGAATGCTTTTGCCTGGTGGTTGGCGCGGTACAAAATGGCGCAATCGCCCCAGCGCAGCTGCGGCCAGCGCGCGTGCAATTGCTGAAAATAGCGCAGCGCCTGCGCCGCCTCGTGGCGCTCGTCCAGGCAGGCAAAAACGCGCACCGCCTCGCCCGCGCCAATGGCAGAGCGCAGCGTCTTTTCATACAGCTTGGGATTGGCGGCAATCACATGGTTGGCAGCGCGCAAAATCGGCTCGGTGGAGCGGTAATTCGTTTCCAGACGAATCACGCGCAACCCCGGAAAATCCTCCGGCAGGCGCCGCAGATTGTCCAGCGTTGCGCCACGCCAGCCATAAATACTCTGGTCATCGTCGCCCACCGCCGTAAAATGCCCCGCGTTGCCCACCAGCAGGCGCAGCAGTTCATATTGCGTGGCGCTGGTGTCCTGATATTCATCCACCAGGATATATGCCAGCCTGTCGCGCCATTTCTGCGCCACATCGTCGTGCGCGCGCAGCAGCCGCAGCGGCAGCGCAATCAAATCATCAAAATCAACGCTTTGGTACGCCACCAGCCGCTCCTGATAGCGCGCCATCACGCGCGCCGCGCGCCGCTCATCGGTATCATTGGCTGCATCCAGCGCCTGCTGCGCCGTCAAACCGGCGCTTTTCCAGCGACTGATTGAAAACTGCCAGCGCCGCGCCAGCGCCGCACTGCTGGTGGCGCCACATTCACGTATCAATGCCAGCGCATCGCTGGCATCCAAAATGCTGAAACGCGCGCCCAGCCCCAACGCTTGCCCATCAGCGCGCAGCAAGCGAACGCCCAGCGCGTGAAAGGTGCACATCATCACCTTTGCCCCCTGCGCGCCCGCCAAGGTGCGCGTGCGCGCGCGCATTTCTGCTGCGGCTTTATTGGTGAAGGTAATGGCGGCAATGCGCGTGGCGGGCAAACCAATTTCAAGCAGGCGTGCAATTTTGTGGGCAATCACGCGCGTTTTGCCTGAACCCGCTCCCGCCAGCACCAGGCACGGCCCACGCAGGCACTCCACCGCCTCGCGCTGCGCGATATTCAAAACATCAGACATGGCAAAAAATAAAAAAGCGCCGCACAAGCGACGCTCTGTTCATCATTCAAGAATCTGGAAGCATTAATTGAGCACATTGTATCCGCGCCCCACCATGCAGCGGCGCACAATGTTTTGTTGGGAGTTTGCCCCGCTGCCCGCCCCAGACAAACCGCCCGTAATGGCACCCACCGTCGCCATATCGGTGCGGTAGGCGCGCGTGCGCGTGACCGAACCGATGACTGCACCAAGAAGGGCGCCTCCGACTGCACCGCCTGCCGCATGGCTGCCGGCACCCGGTGTTTGACGCGCATAGTTTTGGCATTCAGCCAAATCTTTTGCATAACTTTGTTCCTGGCCGGGGCGCATATCCACCATTGGCGCGTAATTTGCGCCCGAATGAGCACACCCTGCCAACAGCGCCGCTGTGGCCGCACACGCCGCAAAATATTCAAGCCGCATGGCCTACACTCCTTATATGTAAAAAAAACGTGGGAAGGCGAGAAGCCAATCAACGCACCAGCGCCGCCGCAGGCGCACACCGCCTGCGCCGCCAGCGGTGTGCAAAGGCCACAAATGCGGCAAAAGTTACGCCAGCGGCCAGCGGCAATGAGGCGCATCGCATGGGCAAGGGCGCCTGGCCTGCGGGCTGCGGTGTGTTTGGAGGGCGGCATCCCCGCGCTCTCCCGCAGTTTTGAGGCGGCTGCCAAACCATTGCCCATGGCGTGCGCTGCCAGACGCAGTTTCCCAATGGGGCACGGTCTATTCATATTCCAGGATTTGGCCGAAAAAAAGAGCCAGGCGCACAAAAAAGAGCGCGCAACAAACGCGCCGGGCGCAGCAGCAACGCAATCGCTTGACTTGAAATGAAATGCAGCCGCCGCCGCCCCTTGTGCGCCCGGTAGAGCGGTTGCGCCGCGCTATGCTTGCCGCTTTTTCATCCGCGCGCTTGCCCGCGCGCCCAAGGAGTACACGATGAGCGAAGCCACTGACAAAAAACAAACACCCACCGAACAAGCCCCCGCCGCTGCACAGGATGCTGGCTGGCACACCACGTTTTGCGGCGTATTCCGCGACATGTATGCCAGCTTCCGCGCCAAATGCAGCGCGCTTGCCAACTTCATCGACGGCATGGACGGCGGCAAAGGCGCCAGCGCCTAAGCCGCACCGCCCTGCCCATAAAAAAAGCCGCCTTCGGGCGGCTTTTCTGTCTGCTGTTCCATATACTCCATATTCAATAGATCTGTTGCCGTTAATTATTGCGGGCATTCAAGCGATACCCTATTGAATGAAACAATCTGGCGGCGCCGCTGCCCTCACTGCCGCCAGCCGCTCTGGTGTGCCCACATCGCTCCATGCGCCCGCGTACAGCGTCGCTCCCACTCGCCCGGCGGCGATGGCGCGGCGCAACAGCGGCGCCAGCGGCGCCTGCTCTCCATGTGGATTGCCGGGCGCAATGGTGCACCACGGCGCCTCAAACAGCGCACGCCGATAAAGCGCAATACCGCTGAACGTATAGAGCGCCTCTGGCGTATCGCTCAACGCCGCGCGCCCAGCAGCGGCGATGGCGAAATCACCGCGTGCCTTGTGCGGCGGATTCGGCACCAGCCACAGGTGCGCCAAATCATCGCCAGCGGCAAAACGCTCCGCTGCACCATGCAGCGGAAAGCCGGGCGCAAACACATCGCCCGCCACCACCCAAAAAATACCCTCTGCATCCGCCGCCAGCAGCGGCAGCGCGCGCGCCACGCCGCCCGCTGTCTCCAGTGCGTGCCCAAAGTCGCGCACCTCACTGGAAAAACTGATGGACGCGGCGCCCGGCGGCTGCGGCAGCGCGCTGAAATACTCCTCCACCATATGCCCCAGCCAACCTGTATTCAGCACGATGTGCTGCACGCCCGCCGCGCGCAACGCCTGCACCCACCACTGCGCCAGCGGCTGCCCATGCACGTGCAGCAGCGGTTTGGGACAAGAGTCCGTGAGCGGGCGCATCCGCGCGCCGCGCCCGGCGGCCAGCACCAGGGCGCGCAGCGTAGGGGTATTTGGTGAAAGCATCATGGCGTGATTTTCGCATTCCCCTACACGCAGCAGCTACAGTAGAGGGATGCGCCGTGCCATTCTGGCGGGCGAAAAAATATGTGGGCTGCATTTTTGCCTGCCAAAAGGAAAATTGAGCAATGGATGAAAAAACAGTCACCGCACTGCTGCATACCAGGCGCGCAATGGGCGCCGAGTTTTTAAAAAACACGCAGCGCGTCGCGGCTTTTTTGAAAGATTTTCTGCCCGCGCACCCCGGCGAGCGGCATTACGGTGAGTGTCAAGTGCTGGTGCGGCTGCTGGAAATGGGCGTGCCGCAGCAATTGGCGGCACATTCCAGCCCCAGCGATGCAGAGTTTGCCGCGCTGGCACGCCAGTGGGCCGCAGCCCTGTATATGAATGAGCAGGCAGTGCACCAGGCGCTGCGTATCTGGCATTTTGTCGCCCACGCTGGCGAAAATACCTCACTCCAATCCATTGATATTGCCAGCATTCTTGGCACAGCGGCGCACGCAGCGCCATCACAGCCGCAGCCGCCACAGCCGCGCATGGATGAAAAAGTCGTCGCCGCGCTGCTGCGTGTCAAACGCGTACTGTGCGATGAAGTTGCCGAAAAAAAACGCGTGCGTGCGGCCAGGAGTGGAGTTTCGGCTGATATTGATGTTGACGCCGTCATTTTAAGCGATGCCCGCCGCTGGGCGCAGCTTCTCACAGATTATTTGCCCGCCTCCCCCGGCGAGCACCACTACGGCGCGCGCCACGTGTTGCAGGCTTTGCTGGCCGCTGACGTGCCAGGACAATTGAAGGAACACCCTTTGTCCAGCGAAGCAGAATATGCGGCGCTGGCTGCCAAATGGGCAGCCGCTTTGTTTTTGGATGAACGCGCTGCGCACCAGGCTGTGCGCGTTTGGCAGTTTGTCGTGCGGGCAAATGCCACAGACGCCATTGATATTCAAGCCATTCTCGGCACAGCGCCGCAAACACCGCCGTCGCTGTCTGCACCACCAGCGCCGCAGCCGCCGCAACCGGCGCCAGCGGCACCGCCACCACCTTCCCAACCGCCGCAGCCGCAGTCACAACCGCCGCAGCGGCCCCCAAAGCGCCGTCTTCCCAAGCTGGCCATTGCCGCTGCTGCTGTGGCTTTGGTGGTGGCTGCCGCCTACCTGCTGCCCAGTCGCCAGCCGCCAGCCACAACGCAGCCCGCCACAGCCAGCCGCCAGCCAAGCGCCACAGCGCCCACCGTCACCCTGGCGGCGCCCCAAAACTCGCTCTCGTGCTCAATGGCGGTTGGCGGCGGTGCCGCCACGCCACTTATTTACTCCACCATCGCCGGCGACACCGAGAATGTGGCGTGCTTGCTCAAAACCGGGGAAAATGCCAAAAAAATCATTAATACCAGGGGCAACCGGGGCGCTACAGCACTGATGCACGCCGCCACCGCCGGCCACACCGATATTGCCCGGCTCCTGCTTGCCGCCGGCGCCAATACCGAAATCGCTGATATAGAAGGGCACACGGCGCTCATCCGCGCCACCATCGGCGGGCACAGCGAAATTGTGCAACTGTTGCTTGGCGCCGGCGCCAATATCCACACTGCCGACGCCAAAGGCATCCAGGCGCTGGTATTTTCCGCCGTCTACGGCCACACAGACATTGCCAAAACCCTGCTTGCCGCCGGCGCTGATGCCAGCGCCAAAACGCCCGACGGATATACCGCGCTCATGCCCGCTGCCAGAAACGGCCACACAGAAATCGTTCGCCTCCTGCTCGCTGCCAACACAGACGCCAACGCCAAAACTGACACAGGCGAGAGCGCATTGCAACTGGCTCAAAGCCGGGGCCACAGCGACATCGTTCGCCTGCTGCAAGACGCTGGCGCCCAGCAATAATCAGGAAAAATAAATAATATGAATGCACACACAATCACTGCATTGCTGCAAACCAAGCGCGCAATGGGCGCCGAGTTTTTGCATAACACACAGCGCGCCGCCGCATTTTTGAGCGATTTTTTGCCTGCCCAGCCAGGCGAGCGGCAATACAACGAACGCCACGTGCTGGTGCGCCTGCTGGAAGCGGGCGTGCCCCAGCACCTGGCCACGCAGCGCGCGTGCAGCGACGCCGAGTTGGCCGCACTGGCACAGCGCAGCGCAGCGTCTTTGCTGCTGGACGCGCACGCCGTGCACCAAGGCGTGCGCGTGTGGTATTTCGTCACCCGTGGCCTTGCCCTGGGCGACGCCAGCGTGGAAGACGTGCCGCTGGATGTGCCCACCATCCTCGGTCCCGCAGCACAGCCCCCCGCGCCCCAACCACCCCAGCCCCCCGCACAAACGGCGCCACCACCGCAGCCGCAGCCGCCACAACAGTCCCCGGTCCCGCAACCACAGCAGCCCCCCAGAGCACGCCGCCGCATTGCTCCGGTGCTGGCCACAATTGCTGGCACTGCCGCCGCCGTCGTGGCGCTGGCCTATTTCTTGCTGCCAGCGACGTGGCTGAATACAGCTGAAAAAACCCCAGCAGCAGTGGCAAAAACCACACCCAGCGCCGAAAACACAGCGCCACAGGCCGGGCG
>ONTY01000059.1 GCA_900320815.1 uncultured Pseudomonadota bacterium | reverse complement strand
GCTTGATTTGTTCAATATCTTCGCCCTTGCGCCCAATGACCACACCAGGACGCGCCGAGTAAATAGTGACACGGGCATTTTTCGCCGGGCGCTCAATGAGCACTCGTGACACTGAGGCTTTTTTCAGGCGCTCTTTCAGGTATTCACGCACCTTGATGTCGTCAGCAAGCATACCGGCAAACGCACGGTTGCTGGCATACCAGCGACTTGCCCAATTACGGCTGACCGCAAGACGGAAACCGGTTGGATGGATTTTCTGTCCCATAGTATTCCTTGGCCTTCCTGTCAATTGCCGACGCCCACATAAATGTGGCATGTGGGTTTGGACAGACGCGCGCCGCGCCCTTTGGCGCGCGCCGCCGAGCGTTTGAGCGTGGTGCCTTGCTCCACATAAATAGTGGTGACACGCAGCTCGTCAATGTCGGCACCGTCGTTGTGCTCGGCATTGGCAATGGCCGATTCCAGCACTTTACGAATAATGCCGGCAGCTTTTTTCTGAGTGAAATTGAGAATATTGAGAGCCTGATCCACTTTTTTGCCACGAACCAGGTCAGCCACAAGGCGCCCTTTGTCAACCGACAGGCGCACGCCCCGCAGGACTGCACGTGTTTCATTTGCCATAGTTGCAGTGCCCTTCCTTATTTCTTGGCTTTTTTGTCCGCCGCGTGCCCCTTGAAGGTGCGCGTGAGAGCAAATTCACCGAGTTTGTGCCCGACCATCTGGTCAGTGATATACACCGGCACATGCTGCCTGCCATTATGCACAGCAATCGTCAGTCCAATGAACTCAGGCAAAATCATGGAGCGGCGCGACCAAGTTTTAATTGGCCTTTTGTCCTTGCCTGCTGTGGCTTTATCCACTTTGGCAAGCAGGTGATGGTCCACAAACGGACCTTTTTTCAGCGAACGTGTCATCAGTCCAGGTCCTTATTTCTTGCGGCGCGAAATAATCATGCCTTGCGTGCGTTTGTTGTTGCGGGTGCGGTAGCCCTTGGTCAGGTTGCCCCAGGGGTCAACCGGATGGCGTCCGCTCTTGCTGCGACCTTCACCGCCGCCCATCGGGTGGTCAACCGGGTTCATCACCACACCGCGCACCGTTGGCCGGATGCCACGCCAGCGTTTGGCGCCGGCCTTGCCAAGCTGGCGCAGGCTGTGCTCTTCGTTGGCAACTTCACCAATAGTGGCACGGCATTCAATGTGAATCTTGCGCACTTCGCCAGAGCGCATACGCACCTGCGCATAGGTGCCTTCGCGCGCCAGCAGAGTGGCCGAGACGCCAGCGGAGCGGGCAATCTGCGCGCCGGCGCCGGGTTTGAGCTCGATGCAGTGGATGATGGAGCCTACAGGGATGTTGCGGATTGGCAGGGTGTTGCCCGCGCGGATTGGCGCTTCCGCCCCGCTGATGAGCTGACTGCCCGGCTCCACGCCACGCGGCGCAATGATGTAACGGCGTTCGCCGTCGGCATAGCACAACAGCGCGATGTAGGCCGAGCGGTTGGGGTCATATTCAATGCGCTCGACCTTGGCCGCAATACCGTCCTTGTTGCGGCGGAAGTCAATCACACGGTAGTGGTGGCGGTGCCCGCCGCCACGGTGGCGCGTGGTGATGTGACCGTTGTTGTTGCGACCCGCCTTCTGGAACTGGGGCTCGAGCAGCGGGGCGTAGCCGCCGCCTTTATGCAGGCCGGCACGCGAGATTTTGACCATGCCGCGCCGGCCGGGCGAAGTGGGTTTGACCTTAATGATTGCCATGATTTATGCGGCCTCCCCGGACAGGTTCAGCTCTTGCCCTTCTTCAAGCAGGACGTAGGCTTTGCGCACGTGGTCGCGCCGGCCAAAGGTGCGGCCAAAACGCTTGCGCTTGCCTTTGATATTGAGGACAGATACGCCGCGCACGCGCACGCCAAAAAGGCGCTCTACAGCGGCCTTGATTTCAGGCTTGGTGGCGTCGCGCAGCACTTTGAAGGTGACAGCGTTGGTTTTTTCGGCAGCCATCGTGGCTTTTTCCGAAATGATGGGAGCAACGAGCACCTGAAGCAGGCGCGCTTCGTCGAAATTGCGCTCACTCGGACTGGGGTTGATGCGGCTCATGCAAACATCTCCTTGAGCTTGTCAATAGCGCCTCTGGTGAGCAGCACCTTTTTGTAGCGCAGCAACGAGACGGGGTCGGCGTAGCGCGGCTCAATGACCAGCACGTTGCCGAGGTTGCGCGAAGCCAGATACAGGTTTTCATCCACTTCGTCGGCAATCACGAGCACGGAGTCGAGCTTCATGGCCTTGAAACGGGCGGCAAGCTGCCTGGTCTTGGGCGAGTCCACCTTCATGGATTCGACGGCAGCCAACCTGCCTTCACGCACCAGTTGCGAAAGGATGGACGCCATACCGGCGCGGTACATCTTCTTGTTGACTTTCTGGCTGAAGTTCTCGTCGGGCATGTTCGGAAAGATGCGCCCGCCGCCGCGCCAAAGCGGAGACGAGGTCATGCCGGCGCGCGCGTTGCCGGTGCCTTTCTGGCGGAAAGGCTTGCGCGTGGAGTGGCGCACTTGCGAGCGGTCTTTTTGTGCGCGTGTGCCCTGGCGTGCGTTGGCCTGGTAAGCCACAACAATCTGGTGCACCAAGGCTTCGTTGTAATCGCGGCCAAAAACTGCTTCGGGCGCGTCCACGCTGGCAGCGGCTTGACCTTGTTCATTCAGGAGTTCGATCTGCATCACTTATCCCCTCCCTTGGCTGTGCGGGCTTTGACAGCAGGACGCACGGACACAAAGCCGCCACGCGCACCGGGCACGGCGCCTTTGATGAGCAGCAACTGGCGCGCCTCGTCAACACGCACGACGGAAAGGTTTTGTGTCGTCACGGTTTCGTCGCCCAAGTGGCCGGTCATTTTCTTGCCTGGAAACACCCGTCCCGGATCCTGCGCCATGCCGATGGAGCCGGGCACGTTGTGCGAGCGGCTGTTGCCGTGCGCGGCGCGCTGCGAGCCGAAGTTGTGGCGCTTGATGGTGCCGGCGTAGCCCTTGCCAATGGAAGTGCCCTGCACATCCACTTTCTGGCCGGCGGTGAAGATGTCAGCCACGGGCAGCTTGGCGCCAGGGGCGTATTTGCCCGCCACTTCTTCGGTGACGCGGAACTCGCGCGTGATTTCGCCGGCTTCGGCGCCCGCCTTGGCGAGGTGTCCTGCCTGCGGCTTGGTGACGCGCGAAGCGCGCCGCTTGCCGAATGTGACCTGCAAGGCCACGTAGCCGTCATTGCTCTGGGTCTTGACCTGGGTGACGCGGTTGTCGGACACGTCCAGCACGGTGACGGGAACGGCGCTCCCATCATCGGCGAACAGACGCATCATGCCCACCTTGCGCCCCAGCAACCCCAATTGATTGCTTTGACTCATCTGATGTATTGCTCCTTGACTCCCACCCGCGCTGGCTGCAATTGGTCAGCGCGTTGCAAGTGGCGGGGAAGGGTTGGAAAACCCTGCCTTGCGGCAGGGCAAAAGCTGGCGATTATAGCGCCGCCCGCCCGCTGTGGGCAAGGCGCGCGGCGCGTACTGCCCCTCCTTACTGCAGCTTGATTTCCACCTCTACGCCGGCGGGCAGGTCGAGCTTCATGAGTGCGTCCACAGTCTTGTCCGTGGGATCGACGATGTCCATCAGGCGCTGGTGCGTGCGAATTTCAAACTGGTCGCGACTGGCCTTGTTGACGTGCGGCGAGCGCAGGATGTCAAAACGCTTCATGCGCGTGGGCAGCGGCACTGGGCCGCGCACCACGGCGCCGGTGCGCTTGGCGGTGTCCACGATTTGCGCCGCCGACTGGTCAATGAGTTTGTAATCAAACGCTTTCAGGCGGATGCGGATTTTCTGATTGGCCATTGCGTCGCCCCTTACTCAATGATTTTTGAGACCACGCCAGCGCCCACGGTGTGGCCGCCTTCGCGGATGGCAAAGCGCAACCCTTCTTCCATGGCGATGGGGGCAATGAGCTTCACCGTGATGGTGACGTTGTCGCCAGGCATGACCATTTCCTTGCCTTCGGGCAGTTCAATGGCACCTGTGACGTCTGTGGTGCGGAAGTAGAACTGCGGACGGTAGTTGTTGAAGAAGGGGGTGTGGCGGCCACCTTCCTCTTTGCTCAGCACGTAGACCTCGCCGCTAAAGTGCGTGTGCGGGGTGATGGTGCCGGGTTTGGCCAGCACCTGACCGCGTTCAACTTCTTCGCGCTTGGTGCCGCGCAGCAGCACGCCGATGTTGTCGCCAGCCTGCCCCTGGTCAAGCAGCTTGCGGAACATTTCCACGCCGGTCACAGTCGTTTTCTGTGTGGCGCGAATGCCGACGATTTCCACTTCTTCGCCAACCTTGACGACGCCGCGTTCCACACGGCCTGTCACCACGGTGCCACGGCCAGAAATTGAGAACACGTCTTCCACGGGCATCAGGAAGGTGCCTTCAACAGCACGCTCTGGATCGGGAATGTAGCGATCCATCTCGTCAACGAGTTTGATGATGGACTGCTCGCCCATTTCACCTTTGTCGCCTTCCAGCGCCAGCTTGGCGCTGCCAGTGACGATGGGAGTGTCGTCGCCGGGGAACTCGTATTTGGTCAGCAACTCGCGCACTTCCATTTCAACGAGTTCGAGCAGTTCGGCGTCGTCGACCATGTCGGCCTTGTTCAGGTAGACAAGGATGTAGGGCACGCCCACCTGACGGCTCAAAAGAATGTGTTCGCGCGTCTGCGGCATGGGGCCGTCGGCAGCGGAGACAACCAGAATGGCGCCGTCCATTTGCGCCGCGCCGGTAATCATGTTCTTCACATAGTCGGCGTGGCCGGGGCAGTCCACGTGCGCGTAGTGGCGGTTGGCGGTTTCATATTCAACGTGCGCGGTGTTGATGGTGATGCCGCGCGCTTTTTCTTCGGGAGCCGCGTCAATCTGGTCATACGCCTTGGCTTGCCCGCCAAACTTCTGGCTGAGCACGGTGGTGATGGCCGCCGTCAGCGTGGTTTTGCCGTGGTCAACGTGGCCAATCGTGCCGACGTTCACGTGCGGTTTCGTCCGCTCAAATTTCTCTTTTGCCATATGGCTTTCCTTTTTCCAAAAAGTTGATTTTCAACAATGAACAAATTCCCGTGAACTGATTTTCAGCCTGCACTCAGGTGCGTGTTCCGCAGAGCACGGGCACCATGCGCGCCCTGAATCGCAGACCGCATGAGCAGCCTCATGCTCTTCAAAAAATAGCTGCATGCCCGCATAACATGCAGGCATGCAGCTACCTTGATTTCAAAAACGGTTTTTTCTACCCGTCTTGCCAGCTTACTTGGCACGCGCTGCAATGATGGCGTCGGCCACGTTCTTGGGCGCTTCGGAGTAGTGCTTGAACTCCATCGTGTAGTTGGCGCGTCCTTGCGTCATGGAGCGCAACTCAGTGGCATAGCCAAACATTTGCGAAAGCGGCACTTCGGCCTTGATGGCCTTGCCGCCGCCCACCATGTCTTCCATGCCCTGCACCATGCCACGGCGGCTGGAAAGGTCGCCCATCACAGTGCCGGCGTATTCCTCGGGCGTTTCCACTTCCACGGCCATCATGGGTTCCAAAATGACGGGGTTGGCACGGCGTGCCGCTTCCTTGAAGCCGAAGATGGCGGCCATCTTGAACGCCTGTTCCGAGGAGTCAACCTCGTGGTACGAGCCGAACGTGAGGCGCACGCGCACGTCCACCACGGGATAACCCGCAAGCACGCCGCTGGTCATGGCTTCTTCCACGCCTTTTTGCACCGCCGGGATGTATTCACGCGGCACCACACCACCCTTGATTTCGTCAACGAATTCAAAGCCCTTGCCCGCTTCGTTGGGTTCAATGGTGAACACGACGTGCCCATACTGCCCCTTGCCACCGGACTGGCGCACAAACTTACCTTCCACGTCCGCAGCAGATTTGCGAATGGTTTCGCGGTAGGCCACTTGTGGCTTGCCCACGTTGGCTTCCACGTTGAACTCGCGGCGCATGCGGTCCACCAGGATTTCCAGGTGCAGCTCGCCCATGCCAGCGATGATGGTCTGCCCTGATTCTTCGTCGGTGCGCACGCGGAACGACGGGTCTTCGGCAGCCAGGCGCGAGAGCGCGATACCCATTTTTTCCTGGTCGGCCTTGGACTTCGGCTCCACTGCTTGGGCAATCACGGGCTCCGGAAACACCATACGCTCCAGAACAATGGGGGCGCTAGGGTCAGCCAGAGTTTCGCCAGTGGTGACTTCTTTCAGCCCCACGCACGCGGCAATATCGCCGGCGATGATTTCGTCAATTTCGGCGCGCTCATTGGCGTGCATCTGCACGATGCGGCCAATGCGCTCTTTTTTGCCCTTGACGGTGTTGAGTACCGTGTCGCCCTTTTTCAGCACGCCGGAATACACGCGCACAAAAGTCAGTTGCCCGACAAAGGGGTCCGTCATCAGCTTGAACGCCAGCGCGGAGAATTTTTCGCCGTCATCAGACTTGCGGCTGGTTTCTTTTTCGTTGTCGTCGGTGCCGGCCACCGGGGGAATATCCACAGGCGAAGGCAGATAATCAATCACTGCATCCAGCATACACTGCACGCCCTTGTTCTTGAAAGCGGTGCCGCAGAGCATGGGCTGGATTTCAGTGGCAATGGTGCGCAAACGCAAACCTTTTTTGATTTCTTCGATGGACAAGTCGCCCTCTTCCAGGTACTTGTTCATCAATTCTTCGCTGGCTTCGGCAGCGGTTTCTACCAGTTTCTCGCGCCATTCCTTGGCAGTATCCAGCAAGTCAGCGGGAACATCCTGATATTCAAACTTCATGCCCTGGCTGGCTTCGTCCCAGATAATGGCTTTCATGCGCACCAAATCGACGACGCCTTTGAAGGTATCTTCCGCACCAATCGGAATGACGATGGGTACGGGATTTCCTTTCAGGCGCGTCTTGATTTGTTCGACGACCTTGAAAAAATTGGCGCCGGTGCGGTCCATCTTGTTCACAAAGGCCAGGCGCGGCACCTTGTATTTATTGGCCTGACGCCAGACGGTTTCCGACTGCGGCTGCACGCCGCCCACGGCGCAATACACCATGCACGCGCCGTCGAGCACGCGCATGGAGCGTTCCACCTCAATGGTGAAGTCCACGTGACCCGGGGTGTCAATGATGTTCAGACGGTGCTGCGGATAGCTCATGTCCATGCCGCGCCAGAAGCACGTCGTGGCCGCCGAGGTGATGGTGATGCCGCGTTCCTGCTCCTGCTCCATCCAGTCCATGGTGGCAGCGCCATC
>ONTY01000016.1 GCA_900320815.1 uncultured Pseudomonadota bacterium | reverse complement strand
TGCAGCTTCAAGGGGGAAGGAACAGGCGCTGTGCGACACATGTTCTCGAACCATATCCTCAAGCCGGAACGCGCTCCGCTAGAGAACTCCGTATGGGGTACCGAAAAGAGCAGTGGAACATTCAGCACCTTGTTCGAGTCTCGCTTGCTGCGCGCAAAACGATACCTCGATGAGCCTTTTGAAATAGTTCTTAACTCCGATGAAAACGGGAACCGCAAAGGATCACATAAGGCAGTAGCAAGCCATCCTATCCGACCGCGTTGCGCTGAAACATGGCAAGAGTTGGTGGCTGCGGATCATAACCTCATTATTCTCAATGGTAATAGTGCCAAGTTGCCACTTCCTACGGGTTCTGTTGATGCTGTGGTGACAGACCCTCCATATTTTGACTTCGTGCATTACTCGGAGCTGAGTGATTTCTTTTTTGCTTGGCTTTCTCCGGCACTGCGGCAGCGTTATCCATGGATGGCTCGGAAGGACTCATCCGGCTCAGGAGAGGTGCAGCACCAAAATCCACGGGTATTCGCACAGCAGCTCGCATCAGTTTTTATAGAGGCATGCCGGGTACTTAAGGATGATGGTGTATTGGTATTTAGTTTCCACCACTCACGTGCCGAAGGATGGGCTGCCATCTATGAGGCTATGAGTGCAGCGGGCTTGGCGGCAGTTGCTGCTTACCCTGTTTATGCTGAACTACGAGCAGCCACTCCCAAGGCTGCGGCTACAGACCCGATTACTTTAGATGCTATTTTGGTATGTCGCAAGAAAGCATTTGCTTTGCACTCACCTCCTGCCTTCAGGAATGTCCGTGTCACCGTTGACGCCCTGGTATCGCGGTTGCAAGTCGCAGGTCTTCGAATTTCGTCGGGAGATCGTTTCGTGATCGGCGCAGCGCAGACTCTGATTGCACATGCCGCCGACAGTATGAGTTTCGATGATATTAAGGCTTGTCTTGAGGCAATTAAGTTGACAGATGAACAAAATGTTTGTGCTACGCCGACTCTTTAAAAGCAGACTTTACCGAGAAAACTACCGTTGCAACTACCTTTGCCGTTAGCAGCATTCCCGCACAGCACAGCACCCCTGAAAGAGATTTTTCCCACCGTATGAACATTTCCCTGTTTGACCTGGACGATACGTTGCTGCCCATAGACTCCGACGAGGCATGGGGCAATTTCATGGCGCGCAGCGGCGCGGTGAATGCGGCAGAGTTCGCACGGCGCAATGCCGAGTTTTATGAACAGTATGTGGCCGGCACGCTAGACGTGCGCGCATATGTGCGCTTTGTGTGCGAGGGACTGCGCCGCTGCGGGCGCGCGGGCAGTGAAAAGCTGCGCGCGCAATTCATGCAAGAAATCATCAGGCCGGCGATTCGTCCGCAGGCGCTGGCGTTATTGTACGAATGCCGCCGCGCGGGCGAAGAAATCGCCATCGTCACGGCAACCAATGAGTTCATCACCGCGCCTATTGCGGCGGCGCTGGGCGTGGATGCGTTAATTGCCACACGTCTGGCGCGCGGCGCTGATGGCTGGGTGACGGGAGAAATTGAAGGCATTGCCTCGTTTCGCGCTGGAAAAATCACGCGCGTGAGTGAGTGGCTGGCCGCACGCGGGCTGGATTGGGACAGCGCGCATATCAGCTTTTACAGCGACTCCATGAACGATTTGCCGCTGCTGGAAAAGGCGCATCAGCCCGTTGCCACCAACCCGGATGCGCGCCTGCGCGCTGTGGCTGAAAAACGCGGCTGGCGCATTCTGGATTTGTTTTCTGCACCATGATTCGTACACTTCTTGGCAAGATTATCAGCACTGCCGCTGAAAAAGTGGCGGCAAAGACCAGCGGCAAGACGCTGCGCGAGGCGGGGTATGAAGCCTATATTGTCGGTGGCGCGGTGCGCGATTTGCTGCTGGGGCTGAAACCGAAGGATTTTGATGTGGCCACCAGTGCCACGCCAGAGGAGGTCAAAAAGCTGTTTCGCCGCGCCTATATTGTGGGGCGGCGTTTTCGCATTGTGCATGTGGTGTTTGGGCGCTGGCATGCGCGGGCGCGTCAAGTGGTGGAGGTTTCTACTTTTCGAGCCTGGCTCAATAATGAAGAGGCAGAGCTGATTGCGGGCAATGAGCGCAGCGTGCGCCAACTCGCCGGAATCAAACACGCCGTCGACGCCAGCGGGCGCGTGCTGCGCGATAACGTGTGGGGGCCGCAAATTGAAGACGCGGCACGGCGCGATTTCACGGTGAACGCCATGTATTACGAGCCGGACAGCCGCATTTTGGTGGATTATCACGGCGGTTTTGCGGATGCCCGCGCACGGCGCCTGCGCATGATTGGCACGCCGGCGGCGCGCTATCGCGAAGACCCGGTGCGGCTGCTGCGCGCTGTGCGTTTTGCCGCCAAGCTCTCGCCGCTGGGTTTTACGCTGGACGCCGCCACCGCCCGCCCCATTCGCCGCAGCCTGCCGCTGCTCGCTGATGTGCCGCCCAGCCGCATGTTTGACGAGATGCTCAAGCTGCTGCAAACCGGTCACGCGCTGGCCAGCGTGCAAACCCTGCGCGATTTGGGGCTGGAGCAGGGCGTGTATCCGCTGCTGGACCTCATTGTGCAGCGCGCCGATGCGCCGCTGGTGCACGCGGCGCTGCACGACAGCGATTGCCGCATCGCTGCTGGGCGTCCGGTAACGGCGTCGTTTTTGCTCGCCTGCGTGCTCTGGCAGGACGTGCGCGCCGCCTGGCAGCAGCGCATGGGCGCGGGCGAACATGCCACGCCGGCGCTGCACGCGGCCATCGACGAGGTGTTTGGCGCGCATGTGGGCGAGGTGTCCGGGCGCGGGCGCCTGGGCGCGGAAATGCGCGATATTTGGCTCATGCAGCCGCGTTTTGAAAAACGCACTGGCGCTGGCGTATTTACGCTGGCGGCGCAGCAGCGTTTTCGCGCCGCGCTCGATATGCTGCGGTTGCGCGCCGAAACTGGCGAGGCCGAGGAAGAATTGTGCGATTGGTGGCAGCTTTTTGAACGCTCCGACGAAGGCGACCGCGAAAGTCTGGTGCAGCGCCAGCGCGCCGCGAAACATGCAAAATCCGGCAAAAGCGGGCGCCGAAAAACCGCCGCAGAAACGCCTGCGCTGCCGCTTGAGGCTGAAAATGGAGAAACCGCTGCGAAAAAACGCCGCCGGCGCCGGCGCCGAAAATCGAGGGAGGACGCTGAAAATAATGAGTATGGCGAAAACGCCGGGGGCAGCGGCGTATGACGCCGCCACGCCTGCCAGTTACCGCCTATGTGGGCTTGGGCGCCAATCTGGGCGATGCGCCCGCCACACTGCGCGCCGCTTTTGCTGCGCTGGATGAATTGCCTGCCACGCGGCTTATCAGGCACTCGCGCCTGTGGCGCAGCGCGCCGCTCGATGCGGCTGGCCCGGACTTCTTCAACGCCGCTGCGGCGCTGCACACGCGCCTCACCGCTCCCGCACTGCTGGACGCGCTCCTGGCGCTGGAAGCGCGTTTTGGCCGCCAGCGCCCCTACCACCATGCCCCGCGCACGCTGGACCTGGATGTGCTGCTTTACGGCGGCGCGCGCATCGCCAGTGCGCAACTTGTCGTGCCGCATCCGCGCATGTGGCAGCGCGCCTTTGTGTTGTATCCGCTGGCGGAGATTGCGCCGCAGCTTGTTACTGCCGAGATGCTGGCGGGGGTTGCCGCGCAGCGGGTGCATGTGTGGCAAGAGGAGCGGTAAAGAGAGGCAGATGGCGCTTATATACTCGTAGCATTTATATTTGTTTGCCCGCACTATATGCTGGTGTTCAAGAGATACCCATTGGTAATGGCAATAATTCTGGCGCTGGGCAGCACAAAAAAACGCGCCGCAGCGGGCGCGTTTTTTTGTGTGTAGATGGGCGGCACGGCGGCGGCGTGTTTAGCGCGAGGGCTGGACGCTGTCTTCTTCAATGGCACCGAAAAAGGAGTCTTTTTGCTGCCAGCCGAGGTTGTCGTAAAAGCCCGATTGCTCGCGCTGGCGCCGGTTTTTGTCCAGCAGATCGTGCAGGTGCTGGCGCATGGCGGCGAGTTGCTCGTGCTGGTCTGGGGCGGGTTGTGTGTTGCTGCCCAAGAAGGCGACGGCCAGCGTTTTGGCGTCGGGCATTTTTTCGGCGCTGAGCACGCGGTAGGGCACGCCACACTGGCTGAGCAGCGCGTATTTGAGGCTCACTGAGCCGCGCGCTGCAAAGTCGCCGGCGGCGATGACGTCAATGCAGCCGAGCACGCGACCATCGTTGCCGCAGACGGTGAAGCTGCAATATGTGCTGCTGAGCAGGTTGAACCACTGGTGCCCATGCTCTTCGCTGCGCACGGCGGTAAAGCGTGTCAGCGGCACTTTGGGCAGCACGTGGTGTTTGGGGAAGACTTCGTGCCGCAGCCACAGCCACACGCGTTGCTCGGCGGGGCCGCGCATGAGCGGGCGCACTTCCAGGGGGCGTTCAGTTTCCAGGTGGTGCAGCACTTGTTGCAGCGAAGGGGCGTGGCGCGTTTGCACGCCGCTGCCGCCAGCGGGATGCTGCGCTTGCGGCGTGTTGCGCTCATTGGAGCGGCGCCAGAACACCAGGGCGATGACACAAGCGGCCAGCACAATGGCCAGCGCCAAAAGAAAAGATGTGACGGAATGGGACACGAGGAAAACTCCCGAATACTGCTGAGCGCGGCTGCGGCGTGAAAATTGTGCGCTGCGCGCGAGTGCATAACAAAAGTTCACATTTTATTGCCGCTTGCTGCGCCTGAGCCTGTTGCTCTGCGTGAGAGAGAGGCCACGATGGCGGCGGTGTGCGGTGTGTTGTGGTATTGCGGCACTGCCGCATTTTTCATAACGCTTTTCCCCCAAAACACCATGCCTTTTTCTGCTTCGCTGTTTGTTCCTGTGTTTGGCCTCATCGTTGTGGGCGACGAAATCCTCTCTGGCCGCCGCGCCGATCGCCACCTGCCGCACTGCGCTGACCTGCTGGCGCAGCGCGGGCTGCATCTTTCCTGGGCCAGGTATGTGGGCGACGAGCCGCAGCGCTTGACGCACACCATCCGGCAGGCGTGGGAGGAGGGGGGCGCAGTGTTTTGCACCGGTGGCATCGGCGCCACGCCCGATGACTACACGCGCCAGTGCGCCGCCGAGGCGCTGGGCGTGCCCATTGAGCCGCACGCGGAGGCCATCGCCCTCATTGACGCGCGCAGCCGCGCGATGGCGCAGGAACGCGGGCTGCCCTACGACCCCGAGGCGCCCGACAACCGCCAACGCCGCATCATGGGGCACTTGCCGCGCGGCGCCTGGCTGCTGCCCAACCCCTACAACGGCATTGCGGGCTTTGCCCTGGGGCAGCCAGGCGAGGGGCGCGTGCTGTATTTCATGCCCGGCTTTCCGGTGATGGCGTGGCCAATGATGGAGCAGGCACTGGGGCGCGACTGGGCAGCGTGCTTTGCGCCCCAGTGCTGGCAGGAGCGTTCCATCATCGTGCGCGGCGAGGGCGAGGCGGTGCTGACGCCGCTGATGGAGCGTATCGAGGCGCAGCACCCGCAGGTGAAAGTGTTCAGCCTGCCGAGCATGGATCATCCGGAATACGGGCGGCATATCGAGCTGGGCGTCAAGGGCGCACCGGCAGCAGTGGCGCCGGCGTGGGCGGCGCTCAAAGAAGGGCTGGCGGCTTTTTCCAGTCTGCGTTGCGGGCCGGAGTTTTCGCGTCCGTAAATCTGCGCGCTGCTGCGCCACAATTGCCTTTGCTGCGCCGCAGCGCGCATTTTTTTGAAAAAAGTTTTGAGAAAGCAAATATCCCATGCCTGAAACCGTTGATGAGGTGATGCGACTGGCCGAAGAGGCTGAATGCCGTTTTGTTGATTTGCGCTTTACCGACACGCGCGGCAAAGAGCACCACACCACGGTGCCGATGTCGCAGTTTGACGAGGACAAGTTCAGCGAGGGGCACGCGTTTGACGGCTCCTCCATGCCCGGCTGGAAGGGCATTGAAGCCTCGGACATGCAGCTCATGCCCGATCCGGCCAGCGCCTTCATTGACCCGTTTTTTGAGGAGCCGACGCTGGTGCTCACCTGCGACGTGCTCGACCCCGCCGACGGGCGCCCGTATGAGAGGGATCCGCGCTCCATCGCGCGGCGCGCCGAGGCGTACCTCAAAGCCAGCGGCGTGGGCGATGTGGCGTATTTCGGTCCGGAGCCGGAGTTTTTCGTTTTTGACAGCGTGCGCTGGAGCACGGAGGCTGGCCACAGCTTCTATCGCATTGACTCCTACGAAGCGCCTTGGAACAGTGGCGCGCGCCTTGGCGGAGAAAACCGTGGCCACCGCCCCGGCAACAAGGGCGGCTATTTCCCCGTGCCGCCCGTGGACAGCACGCACGACTTGCGCGCCGAAATGGCGCTGGTGCTGGAAAACGTGGGCGTGCCCGTGGAGGTGCTGCACCACGAAGTGGGCGGCGCCGGGCAGCTTGAAATCGGCACGCGCTTTGCCCCGCTGGTGCAGCGCGCGGACTGGACGCAGCGCATGAAATACGTCATCTGGAACGTGGCGGCGGCCTTTGGCAAGACGGCCACCTTCATGCCCAAGCCCTATCACGGCGACAACGGCAGCGGCATGCACGTGCACCAGTCCATCTGGAAAGGCGGCAAGAACCTGTTTGCCGGCGGCGGCTACGCGGGGCTGTCGGAAACCGCGCTGCACTACATCGGCGGCATCATCGCGCACGCCAGGGCGCTGAACGCCATCACCAACCCCAGCACCAACAGCTATCGGCGCCTGGTGCCGCACTTTGAGGCACCGGTGAAGCTGGCGTATTCCAGCCGCAACCGCTCGGCGTCCATCCGCATCCCGCACACCACCAGCGATGCTGCGCGGCGCATCGAGGCGCGCTTCCCGGACGCGATGGCGAATCCGTATTTGTGCTTTGCCGCACTCCTCATGGCGGGGCTGGACGGCATCGAAAACAAGATTCACCCCGGCGAAGCCGCCAGCAAAGACCTGTATCACCTGCCGCCCGAAGAAGACCGCCTCGTGCCTACCGTGTGCCACAGCCTGGGGCAGGCGCTGGATGAATTGGAACAAGACCACGCATTTCTCTTGCGCGGCGGTGTGTTTACCGCGCCCATGCTGGAGGCGTACATCGCACTCAAACGCGACGAAGAAAGCCGTGTGCGCATCCAGGTCAGCCCGGTGGAATACGACATGTATTTCTCGCTGTGATTTTTTGCGCTTGCCAAAATGCCAGCTTGCCCGCTTTTCACGCGGGCAGATTGCTACAACAATTGATGCACTGGCGGCGCGCTGCGGTATAGTTGCCCACTTTTTCCCCCTCTTGCCGCGTCTGCCCGGCGAGGGAGTGCGGCGTTAGATGAACGCACAAACGCACAACGCCTCACCACCACACAACGCTTTGCACCACACCATGAACAAACCAGCCCTTTTGTCGTCCATCTGCCTGGCGCTGGCGGCGCTGTTTGCCGCAGGCGGCGCACAGGCGCAAAGCAGCCGCGTCTATCGCTGTGGCAACGAATACACCAACCAACTCAAAGGCCGCAAAGACTGCCATTTGGTCGAAGGCGGCAACATCACCATCGTGCGCAGCTTGCCGCCGGTGCATTCCCAGCCTCGGCGCATCGTGCCGCGCAGCGGCGTGACTCCATCCAGCGGGGGGAGTGGCACCACCACGGCCAGCAGCGGTGGTGGTGGCACGCGCATCACTTCGCCAGAGCAGGCCAAGCGTGACTCCGACGCCCGCGCCATCCTGGAGCAAGAACTGCGCCGCGCCGAAACGCGCCAGGCCGAGTTGCTGCGCGAGTACAACAACGGACAGCCTGAGCGCCTGGGCAGCGAGCGCAATTACCAGAAATATCTTGACCGCACCGCAGAACTCAAAGCCTCCATTGACCGCAACCAGGCCGATATTGAAGGCATCAAACGCGAGTTGTCGCGCTTCAAATAAGAGCAGGCGGCACGCAACAAAAAAACCGCGCCAAGGCCAGCGCGGTTTTTTTTTATGGGCGTTTTCTATACCCTAAGGTATGACGTTGAATTGCCCGTATGTTATACGGGCAGTGGATGGATACCCATGCTCATCAAAGCACATTCAAACGCCTTGCTGTGCATTGCTGGGCGCATTTTTCTTGCCGCTGCCGGCCAGCCACTCGTCGGCCATGTGGGCGAGTTCTGCCTCGGTTTGGGCAATCATTTGGCTGTAGCCCTCGTTGGAAATACCCCAGAGCGAGGAGTTCTGGTCTTCGCGGTGCTGCACGAGGAAGGGCAGGGTGAGCACGGCGCGCAGGCCGGCGGCTTGCAGCCAGCGGTCGATGGTGTTGGTGTCGGCGTCTTTGTTGCTCTCGTCCCAGGCGGCAATGCATGCCAGCGCCGCTGGGGCGTAGATGTTGCACACCATGCTCATGGGGCGGTCGATGATGAGGAAGGTGTCGCCGTCAGGTGTGCGCTCGGCGTGCAGCACGCGCGTGTCTGGGTGCAGCAGCGCCATCGTGCCTTGGAAGATGTCCCACTGCCCCTCGTGGGCGTCCAGCCAGGCGAGGGCGCGCGTGCGCCGCGCCGCGTAGTTTTCGGCAAAGAGCACGTCGTCTTCCATGACCTCCAGCCTCGGCAGCGCCTGCTGCACGGCGCGCGTGGCCAGATATTTGTAACTGAGCGCCGCGCCCTGCCAGCCGGGCGTGGCGCGCAGCCCGTCAAAAAGCTGCACGTCGGCGGGGCGCACGGCTTCAAACGCGGCGCGGCGCTGGAAGGTTTCCGGCAGGCTCAGCGCCATGCGCGCGGCCAGTGGCGCGCCGGAGGCGGTGAGTTTTTCAAAGCGCGGCCAGTCCAGCAGGCGGCGCGCCAGCAGCAGGCGGTGCAGCATGAAGTCAAAGTGCTGCTGCGAGGCGGCGATGTGCGCGCGGCATTTTTCTTGCCAGGCGGCGTGTGCGGCGGCGTCAGAGTGCTGGCGCAGCGCGGCGTCAAGGGCGGCGAGCAGCGCAGCTTCGTCGTCGCAGGTGGCAAAGTGCACCACGCCCTCGAGCGCGGCGTGTTCTTTTTGGTCAGCGGCAGTCTCGGAGACAACAGGCACGCCCAGCGACAGGCATTCGTAGACGCGGGTAGTTTCCAGCAGCGCGCCTTCGTAGTAGTGGATGTTGAGCACCACCTTGGCGCCGGCGAGTGCGCGGTGCAGCTCCTGACCAAAGACTTCGCGCACCACGCGCAGCTTGAAGCGTTTGCCCACCGCTTCCAGAAGCTTTTGGCGGCGTGGCGCGCTGGCGTCGCCATAAAAGAGCACCTCGCACTGTGCATCGGCTTCGGGCAGCCCGCCTGCGTAGCCAAGCTGCGCCGGGTAGTCCACAACGCCGCCGATGGGCGCCAGATAGACGTGCGGGTAGATGATGCCCATGCTTGCCAGAGCTTCCAGATTGGCGGGGGCGTAGTCCAGGACGGCGAGCGAGTTTTCCAGCACGCCCAGGTAGCTGGCGGTGAACCAGCGCGAGCTCACGGTCTGCTCCATTTGAAAGGCGATGCGCTTTTCCCCGGGCGGCAGGCAGCTGAACATTTGCGGGCAGATGAGCACATAGAACGCCAGCGGCCACTGTTCGTCTGCCGCAGGTGCGGTGAGCAGCTGTGGCTCAAAGCCCGCGCGCCGCAGCGCCGCCTGCACGGCGTGCGCTACGTAGCGCGTGTGCGGCGTGCACAGAACGCCGCAGCGCAGCGCAGCGCTGCCTTCGGCGCTTGCGGCAGCGGCGCTGGCCGCCTGCAGGCGCTGGAGGCTGCGCTCGTCGCGGCACTGGCGCATCAGCTGGCGCGCCCGCGCTGCCAGCCCGGCCCAGTCGCCGCGCAGCGCATAGCGCACGGCACCGCGCGCCCGAAGTGCCAAGGTCAGGGCCATGCGCCCCGCGGGCGTGGCCAGCACACGGCGCACTTGCCGCCCGCACCAGCGCAGCCAGGCGGCGTAGCGCCAGGAGCGCGAGGCCAGCAGCGCGTCAATGTGCTGCTGGCGTGCGAGGTTTTCGCGCCCCAGCACAGCAATATGCCGGTCAAGCTGCACGATGTGCTGGCTTTGCTGCGCAACGATGCTGCGGCTGCGTTCGGCCTCGATGCCCAGCGCGCGCAGCTGCGCGTTTTGCGTGTCAATGTGCTGGCTTTGCTGCGCAACGATGCTGCGGCTGCGTTCGGCCTCGATGCCCAGTGCGCGCAGCTGCGCGTTTTGCGTGTCAATGTGCGCGCCCTGCTGCGCCAGCAGCGCGCGGGAGCGTTCGTTTTCCAGTTCAATCTCGCGCAGCTTGCCGTCTTGCGCGTCAATCCACGCCAAACGCTCCTGGCTCCTGGCCTGCTCGTCGGCGAGCATGGTGGTGGTGTGCAGCAGTTGCGCCTGCAGCTCAAAGCGGCTGCCCAGCGTGGCAAAAGCGGCGCGCACACGCGGCCAGCGCACGCTGTCTTCGGCCAGCGCCAGTAGGGCTTTGGGCGGCTTGGCGCCCACCAGCAGCACGCCCAGGCCGCTGCTGTGCTCAAAGGCGAAGGAGGGCCAGCGCTCGCGCACCTCCTGCCAAAAGCGCCAGACGCCAAAGTCCCCCTCGCGCACCGCTGTGTCATGAAACAGCACCACGCCGTGCTCGCTCAACTTGCCGCGCCAGCTTTCAAAGTCGTGGCGCACGGCGTCATAGGTGTGCAGCCCGTCGATGTGCAGCACGTCGATGCTGGCGTCTTCAATGTCGGCCAGCGCCTCGTCAAACGTTTTTTGCAGCAGTGTGGAAAAGCGCCCATAGAGCGCGTCGTGCTGCGCGCGCAACGCCTGCAGCACGGCGTCGCCGTAGTGGCCGGCGTGCGCGTCGCCCTCCCAGGTGTCCACGCCCCAGGCGCGCAGTGGCACGCCGCTTTCTCGCGCCGACTGGCAAAACGCCAGGTAGGAGATGCCCGAATACACGCCCAACTCCACCAGCGTGCGCGGGCGTGTGGCGGCAATCAGCCAGGCGGCAAAGGGAATGTGTCCTGCCCAGGGCGCGGGCGAGGTGAGCAGCTTGGGCTGCATCCAGGCGCTGCCCGCCTGCGGCAGATTAAACAAAGGGGTATTGTTTGCCACGCCCATATCAAACGCAGGCAGTGGTGCTTTTTCCCTTGGGGTATTTATATCGTTTTCAGATTTCTTTTGAGTATGTGGAGCATTACCCGCATCTTGCGCTGGCAATGCCGCTTCTGCTTGTGGAGTATCTGAATCGTTTTCGATGGTTTCAGATTTCTTTTGGGTATAGATGTCATCGCCCGTATTTTTCGCCGGCACTACCGCATCAATCTTTGGAGTATCAGGAGATGCAGTGGAGGGCACAGCGGTTGTGACTGGCTTGGCGCTTTTGCTGTTTCTGGCGCCCTTGCGGCGGCGTGTGCTCATGGTGGGGTTCCTCGTGTTCAGACAATTTCAGTGGTCATCGGGCACGGCGCGCAGACTCACGCGCTGCATGGGCTGCCCGAGCAGCCCGGCGCTGGCGCTGGTGCACTCGGAGCGAAAGATGAGCGCATCAAACACCCAGTGGTGCTGCACGTGCTGCTGCTGCGTGCCGTCGGCAATGGCGGCGGTGACGCTGTAGTCGCCCGGCATCATGCGTGGCATCACGAAGGCGAACTCCGCCACCAGGCGCTGACCCGCGTGGCACGCCACAGGCGCTGTCTGGTAGCTCAAAAACGTGTTTTCGCCAAAAAGAGCCTGCCCCATGCGGTCTTTGACCACAAAGCCGATGATGGGTGAGGCCAGCGGCTGTATGGCGCTCGCTTCCACCCGCAGCACCACTGGCTCGCCGCCCACCGCCCACGCCAGCGGCTGCCCGGCGGCGTTGCACAGGGCAACCCGGGTGATGCGCGCGCCGCCCGCGCCAAAGCTGGCGGCGGCTTCGTCAAAGGAGAAGACTTGCAAGTCGTTGCGCAAATTGCTGGCGTTGAGCCAGGGCAGGCGCGCATCCACCAGCGGCGCGGCGGCGGCGGTCTGTGCAGCGGCGGCGGCGGTGCTTTCCCCTTCGTTTGCCTCGTGCACACCCTCGCCGCTGCCTTGTGCGGCATACAGCGCGCCCAAATACGCCTCGCACACCTCTTTGGGTGCGCCTTGCTGGCGCAGTCGCCCTTTTTCCAGCCAAACGGCCCGGTTGCACAGGCTTTTGACGGCGTTGGTGTCGTGGCTGACAAAAAGCACGGTGCCCGTTTCCATGAATTTCCGCAAAAACCGCATGCATTTTTGCGTGAAAAACGCATCGCCCACCGCCAGCGCCTCGTCAATCACCAGCACATCCGCGTCCACATGGGCAATTACGGCAAACGCCAGCCGCACCAGCATGCCACTGGAATACGTTTTGACTGGCTGATCGATAAACTCGCCAATATCGGCAAATGCCTCAATATCGGCCAGGCGCGCACGCGTGGTTTCTTCATCCTGCCCCAGCACGCCGGCGTTGAAAAAGATGTTTTCGCGCCCGGTAAACTCCGGATTAAAGCCTGATCCCAACTCGAGCAGCGCCGCCACTCTTCCGCGCACGTGCACCTGGCCGCGCGTGGGGTAGAG